>CAZLKI010000068.1:0-12077 GCA_964560035.1 uncultured Synechococcus sp. | reverse complement strand
ATTATTCATATTTTCACAGCTTTTTTCAATTATTTCACGCGATCGCCCTACTCCTAAATTCAAAAGATCTTAAATCTTAGTCGTTTGAATTTTTAGGAACTTGACACTAACTCAGATTAAGTTTAACGAGGAATAAAATGCCCTAATTTTTCAGCTTTTGTTTCCATGTAGCGGGTATTATATTCATTGGTTTCAATTAGCAAAGGTAATCGCTGCACAATCTCAATGCCAAAGCCTTTTAAGCCTGAAATCTTACGGGGGTTGTTAGTAACTAGGCGCATTTTTTTGACTCCAAGATTATGTAAAATCTGTGCCCCAACGCCATATGTTCGTAAATCTGCAGCAAACCCGAGCTTTTCATTTGCCTCGACCGTATCTAGCCCCATATCTTGGAGATTGTAAGCCTTAATTTTATTGATCAATCCTATGCCTCTACCCTCTTGGCGTAGATAAACAACTACCCCAGATCCCGCGTGTTCGATCATTTTTAACGCACTTTGCAGTTGTCCCCGACAGTCGCAGCGCAAAGAACCCAAGGCATCACCTGTTAGGCATTCGGAATGGACGCGCACTATAACTTCTTCATTTTGAAATCTACTTTTGTCGCCTTTAACGATCGCTAAATGTTCGGAATCATCAATAGTATTGCGGTAGGCATAAACGGTAAAATCTCCAAATTGCGAAGGTAACTTAGCGATCGATTCGAGGTGGACAAATTGCTCGTTTGCCAATCTATAACTAATTAAATCGGCAATACTAATTAGCTTGAGATCGTGCTTTTGGGCATAGATTATTAATTCAGGTAGCCTTGCCATCGAGCCATCATCATTTTGAATTTCGCAGATTACCCCCGCAGGATACAACCCCGCAATATGAGCTAAATCGACCGAAGCTTCAGTATGTCCCGCTCGTTTTAACACTCCACCACAGCGCGATCGCAACGGAAAAATATGCCCCGGACGCTTAAAATCATTGGGTTTGGCGGTGGGATGAATTGCTAATTGAATTGTCCGCGAGCGATCTTCGGCAGAAATACCCGTGGAGGTTCCCATCGCATCAATGCTTACGGTAAAGGCAGTTTGATTGTTATCCGTATTGCGATCGACCATCAGAGGTAGTTCTAATCGATCGAGGCGATCGCCCTGCATTGCCAAACAAATTAAACCCCGCGCGTGAACTGCCATAAAATTGACCATTTCTGGAGTTGCAAACTGTGCCGCCCCAACTAAATCTCCCTCATTTTCACGGTTTTCATCATCAACTACGACAATTAAACGACCCGATTTCAAAGCATTGAGCGCATCTGGGATAGAATCAAACTGAAATTCCATTAGTGATATTTAAACTTTTGTAACATTAATAACCTTATTCTACGTTACCCCGCTATTGTCAGCTTTCTCAAATTCTAAATTCTAAATTCACAAATCGTAGAAACAAATTCAACCTCTAGACCTAATGATTCTGTTTTAAATAGACCAATCTTGAGTTATAAGTTTTAGAACCTTTTCAAAGTCACACAGGTTTCTGGTGAGAATAATCCCGTTATGAGCCAAGGTAATCGCCGCAATCCGCAAATCCTGAGTGCCAATCCGAAGTCCCTGAGCCTTGAGGGATTGATAAATTTTGTGAGAGTTTGAATTATATGAAAGTATCTTGAATTCACTAACTAACATCAATGTTTCTATTAATCTTTGATAGCTATTGCTCAAGGCATCTCCATCTCTAGCTTCTGCGACTTGGGCTAAACGTCCGCGTAGCTGCTCTTCAACATTGATAGCAGTGGTTGTAATCTGTCCCTGATTTATAACCTCATTTGAGAAACGATTTGAGGATGATTGCGCCCATAGAGACTCAGATGGTCTGTGTCTAAAACATAAAGAGACATTAATTATCAACCACCATATTTGCTTCATTGCGGATTGATTCTAGCTTTGCCATCCAATCATTAAAGGTAGGATCGTCTGCAAAAATTCCCGCATATTCCATTCCAAAATTTAATTCACTTGTAGAATCAAGCTCAACATTGACAAACTTACCTGTTGATAATTGGGCTTTTAATGAGGCTTTAGCATGAGCGATAGCTTCATTTTCAGTTACACCTTCACCAATGATTACCATTGGTATCCCCACCACCGAGGCAATGAATTTTTGTTCAGAATGGCTTTGGACAAATAGTTGATACTGCATTTTTATATTCTTCAGTCTTAAATTTTTTTATTTAAGGTATTAAATAAGGTATTAAACAGAGCGATTTAGTTTTAGCTTAATTCTTAATTTAATTCCCAGAGCGATCGCCCCCAAAAATAATAAACCCATAATTCCCGCTAAAGGATTGCCACCAATACCTGTAACCCATTCAGGAATAGTTTCAGTAGGCTTAATCCAATCTGTTGTATTAACGATGTAATAGCTCCCTGCCAGACCACCGTGTATGCCGATCGCCAATCCCAAACCATGATTTACAGCCGATCGCCTTGCCCAAATTAAGATCATACCCAATAACATTAGCCCCGGAAACTGTACAAACCGAGAAATTAATACTGCCAAGGGTTCGGATTTCAGAAAATGTGTAAGCGCAAAAAAGCCACTATTCAGCCATAGCGATCGCCCTATGCCAAAATCTTTATCCATCTCAGTTAAGAGCAAGCCCCGAAATAATAACTCCTCAGCTAAACCTACTGCCAAACCTGTCAAAATTCCCGATCCAACGGCACTGCTCCAATTAATATTAGGCTGCCAACTGAGCCAACCTAGACTCACTTCAAGTTGCATTAGTAAAAACAATGCTACAAATCCTACTCCCCATCCAGACATTAGTTCTAACCAAAACGAGGAGCGATTAGCTGATAACCCATAATAATCGTAGGGACGTGCTTTACCTTCTACCCTGCGTCCCCAAAACCAGACCAACGCTGTAAATAAGACGTAGAGAAAGATTCCAAGATATACAGTACTTGCTTCGTCAAATATCAAATAAACAGGAATTGCTACAGGTATCCACAAAGCTAGTAAAACTCCTACAAACGAGCCTAGCCTTAACAAAAATGGGTACTTTGCTATTTCATCCACCAATTCCAAATTTCTCCGCAACTACCGCCGTCATCGGTAATAAAGTAATCAACATCCAAAACAGCGCAAATATTCCTAAAGCATCGCGATCGCCATCTAATTCACTTAATTCGTTATGCATTAAACCTTCTTGATCTCGCAACAAAATCAAAATAATTCCACCCCAATATAAAGCTAAAGGATTGATTAAAGTGGCGATCGCCAAAACCAATAAAGTCAAAACCGTAGCAACTCCCGCCGTCCGTCTCCCATACATCGCTTGGATAATTCTGCCCCCATCCAATTGCCCCGCAGGTAACAAATTCAAAGCCGTAATCACTAAGCCCAACCAACCTAAAACGACTAAAGGATGAATTTCGATTAGATCTATATGCAAAGCATTACCAAGGGTTAATTTACCCAAAATGCCTACTAATACCGAAGCCTGAAAAATTTGACTGGGGATTTGTAAGTTGCCGTCATGATGACCTGATAAAAACAAACCTATGACTAAAAATATTAAAGATACTAAACCACTACCGATAGCAGGAGCGATCGCCAAATCAAACAAAACCTGACGATTAGCTAAAGATGACTGAATTCGACTAAATGCCCCAAATGCTCCCAACTGCGAAGAAGGCAGACAAAAAGGTAATCCAAGTTTCACTCCATGATGTTTTCCCATCCATCGCCATCCCACCTCGCGCACCAGTAAAATTGAGCCAATTCCCAATCCAAACGGTAATCCTCCTAAAAACTGTTCGGGATGGGTATTCAGATCGATATTCGCCAACTGCGCGCCTAAAGTCAGACAAGTTAGTAAAGTTGAAACCACTAAAACCCCAACCAATACCTTCTGGGGCGTAGTCTCACCGCTTAACTCTGTTTTATTTGGTAAAATCATCACCACAGGCTTCAAATCTTGACTAGGTAATAGAAATAGTTCGTATTTATCGCCGAAGCGATCGCTCAGACTTTTAGATAAATGAGCATAAACTGCATCTGCCTCCCCCCGCATATTTCCCCTGAAAACTAAGCCTTGCTGATAAGGAATAATCTCAGTGGCGTAAAAAGTATCAATGCCAAATATCCCTTGCATCTTTTTGATTTCTTCGGGTTGAATCTTAGCAATTAATTTTTCTTCGGGTTCTTGTACCCTCCCTTGTAGGCTCTCCGACTTGCCATCTTTATCTACATTCTTAAATTCAGCTACCTGCGTATTTGGCTTTTGCGGATTCGGATTTAATGTTGTCTGTTTGGCTTTAGCCTTGCGGATCTCTCCCCCCAACCAGATGTAGGCGATCGTAGATATGGAAATGGATAGTAAAAGCATTGCCAAATTGATGAATGTCCCACTTAAAAACAAGCCAAAATATACCAGCCAAGGCAAAACTAACATCAATGACTGCAACCAACTTAAAAGATTGAGCCGACTAAATCCCTGATTCTGCCGCAACTTCCAACCTAAAATTATGCAGGCAAAACCTAAAACCAATAAGGGGAAAAAAGAATTTGAATTCATTTAGTATTCATCTAATAATGTTGCTCTAATACTGCCGACAGCTATACTTCTAACTAATTTCGATCTGGCTTATGACTTTAATAAAGGCTCCAATGTAAACTATAAAAAATCGATAAAAAGTTAGTTTAAATAACCGTCCCCTTTAGGATTAATCCACAGACTAATGCGATCGCTATTAAAGTCCTCAGTCCCGTCTAGCTCCACCTCTAAAATTCCCTTACTGCTTGACTTGAGCATAACTTTTAAAAATCCATTGTCTACCCGCCTAAATGTCAAAGATACGGGCAATGGTAATTTAAATAACTTCGACTCAACTCGACCATCAAGGATATTTTGACGACTACCATCTAAAAATTGATATCTAATTTTAGCGTTAGTTTTATTAATCAACTTGACCATAACATTCCCATCCACAGGAGTAACATTTCCATCTACAGGTTGGATATCCTCTACAGGAGGCGGTGTGAGTACGGGCGGAGCTTGAGATGGCAAAATTTCTTGGGACTTAAGGCTTAATGGTAAGCATATAAAAGAGAACAACAGTAAAGATGCGCTAATTTTTGATGGGTTCATAAAAAATCAAGTAGAAAATTAATTAAGGTTAATATCATTGATGATTAAGTTAAAGGCATTTAGCAACTTTACAGTACAGCACAGTCTTATTCTAGACTTGTTGTAATCATCACTTTAACTAACTAAACACAATTCTGAATGTAATTAATTTATGGGCGATCGCGATCTAAATTCACCCTAAATTCACCGTAGTTTAATCAAAATCTAAACCAAAATTTAAAATAGAGTTTTGGATCGTAACCTTTATTCAAACACCTAAGTCATAAAACCTCTAATTTCATACTCAGTCAGTATCTTGCTAAAAATGCGATCGCTTGAATATTGGACTAATCGTTTATATAAATCAACATAATTCAACACAATTAAGGTAGTATTATGCAAATAAGGACTCCTCTATATTGTCGTAAAAGCAATAAAATGTTCTACTGGTTTAAAATAAAATCGTTAAAATCATCTAAAAGCAAAATTAAAAAATAAGGAAATTAGCAAATGGGATTACCTTGGTATCGAGTACACACAGTTCTCCTGAATGATCCGGGTAGACTGATTGCTACTCACCTCATGCACACTGCACTGGTCGCAGGATGGGCGGGTTCGATGGCTTTATATGAAACAGCAACTTTTGACCCTAGCGATTCTATTCTCAATCCCATGTGGAGGCAGGGTATGTTCGTTCTACCATTTATGGCTAGATTGGGCATAACCGATTCTTGGGGCGGCTGGAGTGTAACAGGTGAAGCAGCAAAATATTCGGGTTTTTGGACATTTGAAGGTACAGCCGTAGCGCACATCGTACTTTCAGGACTATTATTTCTCGCCGCTTGTTGGCATTGGGTAAACTGGGATTTAGAACTATTTAGAGACCCACGTACGGGCGAACCAGCTTTAGATTTACCTAAAATGTTTGGAATTCATTTATTCCTAGCGGGCATTCTTTGTTTTGGCTTCGGAGCTTTTCACCTCACGGGTTTATTTGGTCCTGGTATGTGGGTTTCCGATCCCTATGGTTTAACCGGTCACGTTGAAGCTGTCGCTCCTGAATGGGGACCTAACGGATTTAACCCTTTTAATCCCGGCGGAGTTGTCGCTCACCATATTGCTGCAGGAATCGTTGGGATCTTAGCAGGACTATTTCATTTGACCGTCCGTCCACCCGAGCGTTTGTACAAAGCGTTAAGGATGGGAAATATTGAAACTGTACTTTCTAGCAGTATTGCTGCCGTATTTTTTGCTGCATTTATCGTAGCTGGAACTATGTGGTACGGTGCCGCAACTACCCCAGTTGAATTATTCGGACCTACCCGCTATCAGTGGGATAACAGCTACTTCCAACAAGAAATCGATCGCCGCGTCCAAACCGAACTTAAGTCTGGGGCAACTCTGGCTGAAGCATGGGGATCTATTCCCGATAAATTAGCCTTCTATGATTATGTTGGGAATAGTCCCGCTAAAGGTGGTTTATTCCGAGTTGGTGCCATGAATAGCGGTGATGGTGTAGCTCAAGCATGGGCAGGTCATCCTGTATTTATGGACAAAGATGGTAGTGAATTAACCGTACGCCGTTTACCAAATTTCTTTGAAACCTTCCCTGTGGTTTTACAAGACAATGACGGAGTAGTTAAGGCTGATATTCCTTTCCGTCGGGCAGAATCTAAGTATAGTTTCGAGCAAGCTGGTATTGCTGTAACCATGTATGGCGGCGAGCTTAATGGTAAAACTTTTACTGATGCTCCAACTGTGAAGAAAATAGCGCGTCAGGCGCAACTGGGCGAAACCTTTAACTTTGATGTGGATAAATTTAATTCGGATGGAGTATTCCGCACCAGTCCTAGAGGTTGGTTTACATTTGCCCATGCCGTATTTGCATTATTCTTCTTCTTCGGGCATATCTGGCACGGTTCTAGAACCTTGTTCCGTGACGTGTTCGCTGGTATCGATCCAGAGCTTGATATCGAACAAGTAGAATGGGGTGCATTCCAAAAGGTTGGAGACAAGTCCACTCGTGTCAAAACTGAAGCTTAATTAAGCTCGTAAAAATTACGAAAAATCAAGAAAAAATTATGGAAACTATCACCTACGTTTTAATCTTCGCTAGTCTCATCGGGTTATTTTTCTTTGCAATCTTTTTTAGAGAGCCTCCTAAAATTAATACTGGGAATAACAAGAAAAAATAGTCATCTCAACTATTTCTAAAAATTACCCCTAATTGGCAAGTTACCTTTTGGGGGTTTTAACTTTTTTCAATCAAATACTTCAAAGCTACCTCTCTCAACATTGCAATACTATGATCCCAACTATCAAGCCAACGATCGCCTTCTCGCATTTAGGCTGTGAAAAAAACCGTGTCGATACCGAGCATATGCTGGGGCTATTAGTACAGGCAGGATATGGTGTCGATAATAATGAGGAGTTAGCGGATTATGTAATTGTCAATACCTGTAGCTTTATTGAAGCCGCCCGCGAAGAATCTGTTAGAACTCTCGTGGAACTGGCAGAAATGGGTAAACGGGTAGTGATTGCAGGGTGTATGGCGCAGCACTTTCAACAAACCCTTTTAGATGAAATTCCCGAAGCCGTAGCAGTAGTTGGAACTGGCGATTATCAAAAAATTGTCAGCGTCATCGAGCGTGCCGAAGCTGGCGAAAGAGTAACCGAAATATCCTCTGAGCCCACTTATATTGCCGACGAAACTGTACCTAGATATCGTACGACCAATCAATCGGTGGCATATTTACGAGTGGCAGAAGGCTGTGATTATCGCTGTGCTTTCTGTATAATTCCCCATTTAAGAGGAAATCAGCGATCGCGCACCATCGAATCTATCGTTACCGAAGCGCATCGCCTAGCCAGTGAAGGTGTAAAGGAAATTATTCTCATTTCGCAAATCACGACTAATTATGGCATCGATCTTTATGGACAGCCCCGTCTAGCCGAGCTTTTAGTCGCATTAGGTGAAGTCGATGTACCTTGGATTCGGATGCATTATTCCTATCCCACGGGCTTAACGCCAAAAGTGATAAAAGCGATCCAATCTACCCCAAATATTCTGCCTTATTTAGATTTACCGCTTCAACATTCCGATCCAGATGTCCTAAGAGCCATGAATCGTCCTTGGCATGGACGCGTGAATGACAAAATTATCGAACAAATTAAGACTGCGATCCCCGAAGCCGTAATGCGAACTACCCTAATTGTGGGATTTCCGGGTGAAACTGAAGCGCAATTTCAAAACCTTTTAGAATTTGTCCAACGTCACGAGTTCGATCATGTGGGCGTATTTACATATTCTGCTGAAGAAGGAACACCTGCTTATAGCTTGCCCGATCGCATTTCTGAAGAAGTTAAAGAAGCTAGAAAAGACGCAATCATGTCGATCCAACAAGACATTTCCTTTAAAAAAAATCAGGCTGAAATCGGCAAAATTGTGGATGTTTTAATCGAACAACAGCATCCTGAAACAGGCGAATTAATTGGGCGATCGCCGAGATTTGCGCCAGATGTAGATGGGGTTGTATACCTAAAAGATCCAGAAGGTAAAGCCAGTTTAGGTGAAATTCTCAAAGTGCAAATTACAGGTGCCGATCATTACGATCTATTTGGGGAAATTCTTGGAGAAATGCTTGGAGAAATTAAATAATGCATGATGTGGTGGTAATAGGAGCGGGGTTAGCAGGGTTAATCTGTGCGAAGGAGTTAACTCAAGCAGGTTTGAATCTAAGAGTTGTTGAAAAGTCGGCAGGGGTAGGTGGTCGGTTGGCAACCCGCAGACTACAGGGGACTTGGGCAGATCACGGCGCGCAATATGTGAGCGTACATGGAGAGGAGTTTGGTAGATTTATTACCAGTCTTCAGCAAAAAGGAATTGTCAAAGAATGGACGCGCTCGATCCCTCAACTTACGCCTGATGGTGTTCAAGATGCTAATTCGGGATGGATTTATCCCCGCTATACTTGTCCTCTAGGCATGACCGCGATCGCCAAGCAGCTATTAGATGACTTAACTAACAGCAAAGACTTTAGCCCCGAAATTTCACTCAGCACCAGAATCATTAGCGTCAGCCATGAAGCTCAAACTTGGAAACTTACGACAGATTCAGGAGCAGAAATTTTAGCATCGGCGATCGTTTCAACTATTCCCGCGCCCCAATTTTTAGCATTATTTCAGAATGTACTTAGCGATACTTCTCCGCTTCTCAAGGCAGTAAAGTCGGTAAAGTTTAACCCAAACATTACAATCATGGCGGGATACCCTAATACCCAGATCGTCCCTACTGAATGGAAAGCCTTTCGTTGTGTAGATGATTTTATCTTGAGTTGGATCAGCCATGACAGTAGTAAGCACCCAGATCGAATTACCCAACCAGTATTTGTATTTCAAAGCACTGCCCAATTTGCCCGCCAGTCCCTAAACGAAGCCGATTTGGAAAAAGTCGGTAAACCCATGCTGCAAAAAGCAGGAGAATATTTGGGGGCATGGTTGAGTAAGCCTGACTGGTGGCAGTTACAAAGATGGCGTTATGCTTTGGTAGAGGAACCTTTGGGTATTGATTGTCTGACAACTACAATGCCTTTGCCTTTAGTCTGTGCAGGAGATTGGTGTGCGGGCAAAAATTTGGAAGGAGCATACACTTCGGGTTTAGCCGCCTCTGCTGCTATACAAGAGTTAATCAACCATTAATTAAGGAAGATAGGCTAACTTAAAACTTACTCCCTTGCGGTTGAGAGATTGACGAGCTTGAGGTGTATGGGCTTCGCCCCCTGGACTTGATTAAGAAAGGTGTATTTCTAGGCAGCTTAAAATTATCTAAACTAATACTTACCCCAGAACTATTAGGATCGGCGATAAAACTCTGACTTTGGTGAATAGTTAAGGGTTTGGAGCTAGTTTAAGCGTTATTACCAATAGTTAAAGTTAACGCATTGGCAGAATTAGGAATGGCTAGAGAGCAAGCTAGAAGAGTAATTACCCCCCGTTTTTATATTTGTTTGAGGATTTATTTTAGTAGGAATCATAGTTTTATTCTGTAATTAACTAAACTAATTTTTATACAACTAAGGTAGGCGATCTCCATACAGACTCTTGAGGAAATATAAAGTCCATCAGATAGGATTTAAATACAGGCACAGTAAGCACTTTCTTTGTCCCCATTAAAGCCTAAATAGGCTGTAACCTCCGTTCTAACAAGCAGTTGCAGATGCCACTAAAATAATGTGAGAATCCAGTATTTTTGCAGTTATTTAGCTATTAAGCGAAAACCCCGCGCCTTAATCGTTTACAGGATGTATGATCCCCGCTACATATAATGCGATCAAAACGGGTCATTTTATATTGCGTGGAGCAAGTCAAGTATGTAAGAATTACAATACGAATTCATAAATTTCAAATGCAAGGAGTTGAACACACAAAAATCAATACTTTAGGGGGTAATACACAAAATACCCTTTCGCTTAGTATTGAAGGTCCATATCTTCCTCTTGCTAAATTTCGCAAAGTATTAGATAGCTTTTTCGATTTGCTTACAGAAGTTGATCGAGAAACATCTGATGATGGTCAATTAACAGTCGAATGGGAAATTTCCTCAATTAGAGCAGGAAGTATCCACTTAACTGCCACTGCCAACCCTATCGATGAGAAGATCGATCTTTTCCGCCCCAAACAAATTCTCAGAACACTTACCGAAGGGATCGATCAGCTACAAGAAGCTCCCCTAATCCCAAATGGTTTTAGTTATTCTGCACTCAATCACGCAAGGACGTTAGCCAAAATTATCGATCCACGTGACTTCGCAGAAATTAGTTTTAGAAGTAACGGTTGGAATAAGAATATTGCTCCACGTCTGGTTGGGAATATCGATGAAATAACCAAGACAACATATAAGTCGTATGGCTCCATTGAAGGAATACTTATTTCTATTAGTGTGGCTGGAAAGCAAAAAATAGGTATTCGTAATTTACTTGAAGGTAAGACAATTCAATGCTATTTCAAGGATGAACTTTTTGAAGATGCTAAGAATGCCTTACGGCAAAGGGTTTACGTTTTTGGGTTAATTCGTCAACATTTACATGGCACTAAAATTAATATTCAAGTGGAAGAACTTAAAATCTTGCCCTCAGTGGAGGAGACGCCAGATGTGAGCCAAATTCTAGCTAGGCTGAGGCATAATTATTGACAGATAAGCCAAAGCATTACTTTGACTCAGGCGTGTTTTCTGGATTTCTAAATGGGGAAACAGAACCAAATAATTTTAATGAGTGTGAAATCCTAATCCGAGCGGCTGAACAAGGATTGATTCAAGCCTATACCTCTGCTTTTTCGATGGGAGAAGTGGTTTATATAAAAACTTTACCTGAGAAGGAGTCACTTTTGGAAGAAGAACAAGAACAGATCATTTCAGATTCCACTAAAGATCTAAAGCATATTCCTAAATTTCGTAAATTACTTTTGGTATAGCTGAGATTATTGTAAAAGTTCATCAAGCTTCCCATTCGCCTCAAGATTATGCAGGGCGTTACATACGCCAATGTGGCGATCTCCATAACCTTCATTCCAACAAGAATACAGCTGATGCCAGTAAATAATCTAAGGATATCAGTATTTTTATATTTATTTTGCTGCCAAGCGAAAACCCTGCGCCTTAATCGTTTACAGGATATACGATGCGATCAAAGCGAGTCAAGTAAGCATTTGAATGATACATCAAAGTTGACAAAAATCTACTTTCAGATGGGGCTAAGTGTAGCTTTAGTTGGGTTTTCAGACAGATAAGGGAAGCTTAGACCCTGTTTGCTGGAGTACTATTACGGGTATTCTGGATTATTAGTTGTCGTCTCCCTAAGATTGCAACTAAGACGGTGGGGTTTCTTCACAAGGTTGATGATTTTTAACTAATTTTATCGCCACTTAGAATAAAAATCGGATTCACAGCCGCAAATAC
>CAZLKI010000067.1:7091-12260 GCA_964560035.1 uncultured Synechococcus sp. | reverse complement strand
GTATATAATCCTCGAAATGCTATGGCAGTTTGGGATATTGCCTAAAATTAGGCTTACGCTTTTCTAAAAAAGCATTTTTACCTTCTTGAGCTTCTTCCGTCATATAAAACAGCATTGTGGCATTACCTGCTAATTCTTGAATACCTGCTTGTCCGTCACATTCGGCATTAAAAGCCGACTTAAGACAGCGAATTGCCAAAGGACTCTTATCCAAAATTTCTTCTGCCCATGCCACGCCTTCTGCTTCTAATTGCTCGACGGGTACAATTTTATTCACCAATCCCATATCTAAAGCCTCTTGGGCATTATATTGACGGCACAAATACCAAATTTCCCTTGCTTTTTTTTGTCCTACTAATCTTGCTAAATATGAAGCACCGAACCCGCCATCAAAACTTCCCACCATCGCTCCAGTTTGACCGAAGATGGCATTGTCGGCAGCAATAGTTAGATCGCAAATAACGTGTAAAACATGACCACCACCGATCGCATATCCAGCAACTAAAGCAATTACAGGCTTAGGAATAGTTCTAATTATTCTTTGCAGATCCAGAACATTTAACCTTGGTGTCCCGTTTTCTGAGATATAGCCGCCATCTCCGCGGATTTTTTGATCGCCACCCGCACAAAAAGCATATTTACCATCGGGTGCAGGGTTAGCCCCAGTCAAAAGTACAACCCCAATTGTCGTATCTTCACGGGCATCATTAAATGCTTGAATCATCTCGGCGATCGTCTCAGGACGAAAGGCATTACGAACATGAGGACGATTGATAGTGATTTTTGCTATGCCATCGTACTTGTGATAAAGAATATCCGTAAATTGACCAACATTTTGCCAATCTGTCATTTGATTAATTTATTGCCTTCAATTTCTTGCCAAATTAATTATCAGTACTAGGCGATGAATCATAAATGGCATCTAACCGCGAACGGGCATCATCAAAATTGAGCGATCGCATTACCAATAAAGGCTCGTCGATCACATTTCCATCTTCGTCAATCAGTTCGGGGTGAATAGTCGGTCTTCTAATGGAACGTGGAGCTTTAACCTCAGTCTGAGAGAGGGCAATCATACTTCTAATCAGGTTAGAAACTGCAATTAGCGAAAGAAACGTAAATGCAACAATGTATAAAATTTGCAACATGAGTTAGGTTAATTTTTTAAAGTTAGATTTTTAAAGTAGTTTTTTTTAAATTTAATTTAAAAGTTTGAAAAAAGTTAAATGCTCGATCTTCGATAGTATTTGACTGTTATTTTATTATTAATACTCTTAATATACATTATTAAACTTAGCTGATTGGATGTTAACCAATTTTCCACTCTATTCAATCAATTCCAGAATAGGTATCAGCTTTAACAGCATCTATATCTGTTGATAAGCTAGAGTGGTAAATTAAGCTACTAAATTAAATTGGTAAATTAATTAGCTTGGTTTTGGCGAAATTTCATGGCAACAGCTTGGCATTCCATCAATAGATTGTGCCACGGCATCATTGCTTGTACCTCTACCCCAACTTGTTCGCCTGATAGCTTATACATCATCCTAGCAGTTTTCACAGCTTGTAAGGCATCTGTAACTCTGGCGATTAGATCATTTTTTTGAGGCTCAGTCATAAAGTTAATTTCTTCTTTTTCTAGAAGTGTGAGCGATCGCCCAAACCAGTAAACAAAGTCTTCTAATAGTGGCTCTAGGATATTTTTTAGGACTTCAGAATCTTGAAATGCTTGATTAGTCATGGTTTTTCCTGTGGTGATAAAGTTGGTAGTTCGATCTGGAACTAAATTTGAGAAAGTATCTAAACTTTTTTTGAATGTTGATCTAATTATATCAAATTTGTAACTTTTCTTAACAATCTTCTAATTACAGTTAAATACCGTAACTTGCCAACCATCCCCAATCGACCGACAATTGATATCTAGATGCCAATTTCTAATGCCACTTCTCCAGATGGTAAAAAACTCTTAATAAAAACCCATGAAAAAAGTTCTAGCGATTATTTTAGGTGGGGGTCAAGGTTCTAGACTATACCCACTGACAAAGCAACGGGCAAAACCTGCCGTACCTCTTGCGGGTAAGTACCGACTAATCGACATTCCCGTTAGCAACTGTATCAATTCTGATATTGAAAAAATTTACGTTCTGACCCAATTTAATTCCACTTCCTTAAACCGACATATCAATCAAACCTATCGCCCCTCCTCATTTTCAGAAGGATTTGTCGATATTTTGGCAGCACAACAAACTCCTGATAGCCCAGAGTGGTTTCAAGGGACTGCCGATGCCGTGCGTCAATATCTATGGCTGTTAGAAGCAGCTGATGTCACCGAATATTTGATTCTATCGGGCGATCAACTGTATCGCATGGATTATCGAGAGTTTGTAGAACGTCATCGCAGTACTGGGGCAGATATTACCTTATCAGTGCTGCCTGTGGATGAAAAGAAAGCCTCTGCCTTTGGAATTCTCAAAATTGATGACTCGGGCATGGTTACAGATTTTAGAGAAAAGCCTAAGGGTGAACTTTTAGAGCAAATGCGCGTGGATACAACCACTTTGGGACTCGATCCAGATTCTGCCAAAGTTAATCCCTATATTGCTTCAATGGGTATTTATGTATTCAAGAAAGAGGCGATGATTGCCCTACTCAACGAAAATAAAGAAAATACTGACTTTGGTAAAGAGATTATTCCCCAAGCGATCGGGCGATATAACGTGCAGGCATTCCTATTTTCGGACTATTGGGAAGATATTGGTACCATTGAATCTTTTTACCATGCCAATCTTGACCTTACTCGTCATCCCAATCCTCCATTTAGCTTGTACAAGTCTGACGCTCCGATCTATACCCGTCCACGTTATTTGCCACCTAGCAAAGTCTTAGACTGCCAAATTACGGATTCAATTGTGAGTGATGGTTGTATTTTAGAGCGTTGTACCGTCAGGCATTCAGTCTTGGGGCTACGGATTAATATTGGGGCAGGTTGCATGATCGAAGATACTTTAGTTATGGGTTCGGATTTTTATCAAACTCCCGCCGAGTATGAAGCTGATGTAGTAGCTGGGAATGTGCCCATTGGGATTGGGGAAAACACGATTATTCGCCGTGCCATTATCGATAAGAATGCCCGTATTGGTAAAAATGTCAAAATCATTAATAAAGATGGGGTTGATAACATTAATCATGAAGAACAAGGCTATACGATTTGTAGCGGAATTGTAGTCATTCTTAAAGGAGCAATTATTCCTGATAACACGGTGATTTAAACCATTGGGCTTGGGACATCTCAATTTTTGTAGAGAGCCTATAAAAGAGTGACTATAAAATCTGAGATGTTCCTTTTACGCTTTATGCTTTTGCTTTTTACTGGTGAAGCCTTCTCCACGAATTATGTTTAGAGATTGATAGGTATTAGTATAGAGATTCAAGTTTTAATTTTAAGTTTTAGAATTTAGTTTTAAGTTTTCAAAAGGGATCGGGATTTATGAAACTTGTGGCACTACAAAGCCTTTTAGATAACGTAACATTTGCCATTTTGTTTGTGACGATGCTGATGTATTGGGTAAGTGCGGCTTTTCCTAATATTCCTTATCTGGCTCAAAGCGGAACTGCGGGTATGGCGATCGCTAATCTCAGCATTTTTGTATTACTGTCCGCACGGTGGATCGAAGCGGGATATTTTCCTTTGAGTAATCTATATGAATCGCTCTTCTTTTTAGCGTGGGGCATTACTGCCATGCATTTGGTCGCAGAGAATATGGGTAGTAAAAATATTAATAGCAAAACCTTAATTGGCGTTTTTACCTCGGCGATCGCGATGGGAATTACAGCATTTGCCACTTTGACCTTACCTGAAAATATGCAAGGGGCAGAGCCTTTGGTTCCAGCGTTGAAATCTAACTGGCTGATGATGCACGTTTCGGTGATGTTGTTGAGCTATGCGGCTTTGATGGTAGGAAGTTTACTGGCGATCGCATTTTTAATAGTTACCCGCAATCAGGAAGTAACGCTTAAAGGTAGTTCGCTGGGTAATGGCAGCAACTTACGCCAAAATCAAGCTCACCAAAATCAGGTTTCTAATAGTTTTAATATGGCATTTAAGCCTGAATTATCTAATGGTTCTTCCCCTACTTTGACCCTAACTAATAATGGCTTGATTAATAATGCCTTAATTAATAATGACAGTGGTGTCTTGGCGATCGAGCGACTGACCCTGGGTGAAACCTTGGATAATCTCAGTTATCGCATGATTGGTTTGGGATTTCCACTTTTAACCATTGGCATCATTGCGGGCGGAGTTTGGGCAAATGAAGCGTGGGGTTCTTACTGGAGTTGGGACCCTAAAGAAACTTGGTCTCTGATTACTTGGCTGGTATTTGCTGCCTATTTGCATACTCGAATTACTAAAGGTTGGCAAGGTAAAAAACCTGCGATTTTAGCCAGTGGTGGCTTATTAGTAATCTGGACTTGCTATTTAGGCGTTAACCTCTTGGGTAAAGGATTACATAGCTATGGCTGGTTTTTATAGCAGATCCTATTTCACCCCATTTGGGAAGGTAAAACTCGTAAATTAGAATCAAATTATGAAATTTGAATGGGATCTACAAAAAAATCAAGTAAATATTTCCAAGCATGGACTTAACTTTTTAGATGCATCTTAAATTTTTAGACTACCACTACGGATCACCTTAGATGAGCGAGAAGATAGCAAGAAGATTATGAAGAAGATCGATGGATTAGACTTGGAATACTTGATGGGCGAGTAGTTATGGTGGTTTTTACCAAACTAGATCGGGAGACAATCCGAATTATTTCACTACGGAAAGCTTTACCCTATGAACGAAAATGCTATGAACAATACCTCAAAAACGAGCTGGGATCGGGTTGATGCAATGACAGAAGCGGACATTGACACATCTGATATTCCACCATTAACAGCAGAATTTTCGAGCAAGTCCCAGTGGTGGAAGCCTATTATATCCTTAAATGTTCCGATCCAGATCGATCCTGATACCTTAGACTGGTTTCAATCTCAGGGTGAGAATTATGAGCAGAAAATGGCAGCCGCATTACGAATCTATGCAAATGCTCACAGAGCATAGTTTAAGACTTAAAGTATAAGACTTAAAATAAGAGTTGAACTATCGAAATCTTTTAGTAATCATC
>CAZLKI010000067.1:0-7081 GCA_964560035.1 uncultured Synechococcus sp. | reverse complement strand
GTATATTTTTAGAAGTTCTACTAACTTAGTTAGATTTAAAGATTAAACCTTAAATTCATGGCACTAATCACTGGAAATAAAATTGTCAAAGATCTTGAAGCTGCGGGTGCTTTGGGTATGTATGTACCGCCAGAGGGTGGGCATGAAGGTCGCTATCAACGGCGGGTAAAGAATGCAGGCTATGACATATTATCCATAACTGCTAGAGGTTTGGGAGATATCACGAGCTATCTAACAGGCGTACATGGAGTTAGACCCGCGCATTTGGGTAAGAAAGCCATTATTACTTATTTTTTACCGCCCAAGATTCAGTATCGTCTTGCCATGCTGCCGCCAAAATCTAAGGGATTAGTTGTGTGGCTGGGAGAAGGAAAGTATTTATCTCGTCAAGAGTTAGAAACAATCAGTCAGATTCCTAATCAATTCAAAAATGTAAGGATCGTAATCGAGTTGGGAAGTGCTAGGGAAGTAATTTGGTCGCCTTTAGTGCAAGCGATCGCCGCTGCCTAATTACACTAATCTAAAATTATGGAGAGAGCTTACTGGTTAGCATGGTCAACTGTTCCCAGAATTGGCTCGGTGCTGTTAAAGCGAATTTATCAAAAGTTTGATTCCCTAGAAATTGCTTGGCAAGCTTCGGGGCAGGAATTAGCAGAAGTTGATGGTTTGGGCGATCAAACGATTGAGGGAATTATTGCAGCCAGAAATGCGATTAAGCCCTTAGAACTTCTGGATTTACATGAAAGTAAAAATCATAGCTTTTGGACTCCGAGCGATCCAGAATATCCGCAGTTACTTTGGGAAATACCCGATCCACCTCCAGTTTTATATCATCACGGTAACTTAAATAAATGGTCAGAGGAATCGGCGATCGCGATCATTGGCACTCGTAATCCCAGCAGCTATGGTCGTAAGTGGGCAAGAAAAATCGCTAAAGCATTAGCAGAGCATGGTTTTATTGTGGTTTCTGGATTGGCTGAAGGTATTGATGCGGAGGCTCATCAGAGTTGTTTGGAAGCAGGTGGAATTTCTTTGGCAATTGTTGGTACGGGTGTAGATAAGGTTTATCCTGCCAAACATCTCAAGCTATATCAAGAACTTCTCAAGACAGGGGCAATCATTAGCGAATATCCTAACGGTACCACTCCAGAGAAATCTCATTTTCCCCAACGTAATCGGATTATTGCGGGGCTTTGTCGTGCCAGTATTGTGATTGAGGCTCCGATTAAATCGGGGGCTTTGATTACTGCTCATCAAGCTAACGATTATGGAAGAGATGTCTACGCACTGCCCGGTTCTTTAGATACGGAACAAGCTCATGGCTGCTTGAAGTTGATTAATCGTGGGGCGCAGATTATTTTGGGAATTGAAGAGTTATTAGAAAGTCTGGGAGCTATGCCGCAGTTGGATTTAAGAGTAACTTCTAATATAGATAACAAGAACAGAGAAATCACTCTCACTACCTTGGATTTATCTTCTTTGGAACCAACTCAACGGAAAATTATGGAGGTTTTGAGCTTTGCCGAATTAAAAAGTTTAGATCGCCTAGTTTTAGATTCAGGATTAGGATCGGGAGAAGTATCTTTAGCTTTAATTAATCTGGAAATGAACGGTGCGATCGCCCAGTCAGCAGGGATGAGATACCAAAGACTACTCTAAATTAATTCTTGTCATAATATCTGAAACAAAATATACATAAGATTTTGGAAGTTTTAGTCATAATGTAGAGAAACTATTACTTGTAGCATTATGACTGCCACTCTCTTGACATCTGCTCAAACATCTACCCAATCATCTGTCGAAACCATTGCTGTTGACTCAGAATTCGATCGCTATGTAATGGATACCTACGCCAGATTTCCCATTGAGCTAGAAAAAGGAAGCGGTTGTAAGGTTTGGGATAGTAATGGCAAAGAATATTTGGATTTTGTCGCGGGAATTGCCACCTGTACGTTAGGACACGCTCATCCTGCCATGATTAAGGCTGTGACCGAGCAAATTCAAAAGCTGCATCATGTTTCCAATCTCTATTACTTAGCTCCACAGGGGGACTTAGCAAAATGGTTAGTCCAAAATTCCTGTGCCGACAAAGCTTTTTTCTGTAACTCTGGAGCAGAAGCAAATGAAGCCGCGATCAAGCTTGCCCGTAAATACGCTCACACTAAATTAGGAATTGAAGACCCTGTAATTTTGACCGCAAATGCTAGTTTCCATGGTCGCACTCTCGCCACGATTACCGCCACTGGACAGCCTAAATATCAAAAGAATTTTACGCCTTTAGTTCCGGGGTTTGATTACGTTCCTTACAATGATATTCCTGCTTTAGAAGCGGCAGTAGCTAAGTATAAAGGCAGACTCTGCGCCATTATGTTAGAGGCATTACAAGGTGAAGGCGGAGTACGTCCGGGCGATCGCGCGTATTTTCAAAGAATTAGAGAAATCTGCGATCGAAACAATATTCTGCTAATTTTGGATGAAGTCCAAGTCGGTATGGGGCGAAGTGGCAAAATGTGGGGCTATGAAAATCTGGGCATTCAACCCGATATCTTCACGACTGCCAAAGGCTTAGGTGGTGGTATTCCTATTGGTGCGATGCTGTGCAAATCTTCCTGTGATATTTTTGTCCCTGGCGATCATGCTAGTACTTTTGGTGGCAATCCCTTTGCCTGTCATGTGGCTCTATCGGTATGTCAAACTATTGTCGAGGATAATTTAATTGGTAATGTGCGCGATCGCGGTCAACAGTTAAAACAAGGCTTAGAAGCGATCGCCCAAAAATATCCCGACCAAATTGAGACCGTACGCGGCTGGGGCTTGATTGTCGGTTTAGTCATTAAAGAATCCGTAACATTAACATCTCGTGATGTCGTCCAAAGCGGGATCGAGCAAGGTTTACTTTTAGTTCCTGCGGGTTTGAAAGTTGTAAGATTTGTGCCACCTTTAATTGTTACTGTCGAAGAGATCGATCGGGCGATCGCGGTGATTGATAGAGCTTTAGAGACTTTAATTTGAAGATGAATTTACAAAGTGTTGCCGAGTCATTATTAAAATTAGCTTCAGATACTTTATTCTTATGCACTTTCCCTGATGGCATTGAGTATCCTTTTGGTTCAATTCCACTAAATTCGGGTTCCTACTCCCTTCTCGGTTAAGGATTAGTCTTTTGGCGTGTGGGGGCTGCGCCCCACGAAGGGGCTTTGCCCCTTAACCCTATTTCAGCTTTGTTTATTTCCACAGTGGGGAAGGGAGTATGTTTTAAGAATTTATTACAAGGATGAATATGATGTTCGTGAAGACATAAAATATATAGATGAAGATGAAGATGAAGATATTTATGAGCAATTCAAAATTTAAGCTTGGTTAGGAGATTTGATCCCCACTAAAACTTTGTATTCTAGATGATGGCATAATGTATTTAGTTATAAGTTTTAGATATTAAGTAAAGTGACAAGATAATTGACTTAGCTATGAGCACAGCGATCGCAACTCCCATATTAGATATTCTCCAAGAAGTGTGGACTCCCGCACCGTGGGATAAATTTATAGAGATTTCCGCAAGTCCTGATTACGAGAAAGCCAAGTTTTACTATTACGAAGGGAGTTACTATTTAGAAATGGGAGTTGGAGCAGTTCATGGTCTTGATAATTCCGTAATCATCATCTTGCTATATATTTTCTGTGCTACCAGAAATATTTCTATTAATACTTTTACTAATACTAGCTATCGCAAACAAGGAATACGAGAATGTCAGCCTGATATTTCCTATTATCTTGGTGATAAATTGCCATTCCCTTTAAGTAGTTCAGTTATCGATCTCGATCGCTTGCCTCCGCCAGATTTAGTAATTGAGATTGCGGATACATCAATTAGTTCGGACTTAGGCATAAAGCGTTTACTCTACGAAGAGATGGGAGTGAGTGAATATTGGGTAGTGGATGTGCAGAGTCTTAAAATTACCGCATTTCGGATTCTCAACAATAATGGCAGCGATCGCCTTAATGAATCCCAAGTTATAACAGGATTACAATTAAATCTATTAGAAGAAGCATTAGAACGAAGTCGAGAAAGTGATAACTCTCAAGTTGGAGCGTGGTTTATGAGTCAGGTACAATCGCTATGATCCGTAGTAGTAATCATCGTGGTAAGCACAAAATCTTTATCGGCATGAGTCCTGGTGTTGGTAAAACTTATAAAATGTTGGAAGAAGGGCACCGCCTCCGAGCGGAAGGAGTAGATGTTGTGATTGGGCTGCTTGAAACTCATAATAGAGCCGAAACTACAGATAAAGCGATCGGATTGGAATTAATTCCCCGCCAACAGTTACAATGGAAAGATACAACTCTAACAGAGATGGATACTAATGCGATTCTCCAAAGGCAGCCTCAGCTGGCTTTAGTGGATGAATTAGCACATACTAATGCCCCATCATCTGAACGAGAAAAACGCTATCAGGATATTGAAGTACTACTAGAAGCAGGAATTGATGTTTATTCCACGGTGAATATTCAACATATTGAAAGTCTTAATGATACGGTGGCAAAGATTACGGGAGTTGTAGTCCGAGAGCGCATTCCCGATCGCATTTTAGAAGTGGCAGAAGAGGTAGTTGTTGTCGATGTTACACCCGAAACCCTACAAGCGCGACTCAGAGATGGTAAAATCTACGCTCCTGATAAAATCGATCAATCTTTAAACAACTTTTTCCAACGCCGTCATCTCATAGCTTTAAGAGAACTAGCATTGCGAGAGATCGCCGATAATGTTGAAGAAGATAGTATTGAAATTAAAAATCCTGAGTTCTGTAACGTTCACGAACGTGTCTTAGTCTGTGTTTCTACCTATCCCAACTCGTTGCAATTGTTACGCCGAGGGGCAAGATTTGCAGCTTATATGCACAGTCAACTTTATGCTTTATTTGTAGACGATCCCGATCGCTTTTTAACTAAATCTGAAACCCTTCACATTGAGAATTGCGAACGCCTATGTAAAGAATTTAAAGGGGAATTTGTGAGGATTAGAGAATATAATATTGCCAAAGCGATCGCTGAAACTGCTCAACAGTACCGAATTACCCAAATTATAATGGGTGAAAGCCAGCAATCTCGGTGGCAAATGTTGTTAAAAGGATCGTTAACCCAAAAAATTCTCCAACAAGTTAAAAATGTCGATATTCATATTATCTCAACTAGCGATCGCCCAAATGGAGTTGGAGAATAATGTGATTTCTCTCATTAATGAAATAATTTGAAATGGTTAGGGAAATAGTTAGTGAAATGGAGTCAAAAGTAGAAATACGCTAAAAATAGCACCTGAGGTCGCCGATGATTCTATCTCTAGTATACCTTCGTGGGCTTCTACAATTTTTTTGACGATCGCTAAACCCAGTCCATTTTCAGAGGGCTGAGTCGTAAAAAATGTTTTTGTAAGGTTAGGTAAAAGTTCGGGAGCGATCGGAACACCTCCATTCTGCACTTGAATACAAACTTGATGAGAGTTCTTTAAAGATAAAAGTTTTACAGAAATTGTTTCTCCTTCTGGTACTGCTTCACAAGTATTTTAAACTAAATTAATTACAACCTGCTTTGACTTGTTCATATTGGCAGCGATCGCTAATGTCTCTAGTAAAGGCATAAACTCTATTTGCTTGTGAATTCCCACTTGAGAAATAGCAATATTTTCAATTAGCTCGGTAGTCAATTTGTTTAGATCTACTTGTTCGGGTTGGATAAATTCGGACTTCGCATATTAGGAGAATTTCATTTAAAAGTCGTTTGAGCCGCTCGGCTTTATCTAAAGCTAACATCAATCGCTTTTTAGCATTTTCTGAAAGCATGGGGATGCACTTCATTCTGATTGCAGCAAGGGTAAGGATGTGCAAATAGATCCATTAATCAACGTTTTTAGAGGACAACCCATTATCCCTCTAGTTCTCACTCAGTGATTATTTATAATGACATATGCAACGCTACCAGTTTCCAATTCTAACTATGCGTCAAAAATTAGAGATGGATAATCCAATCCGACTCATTCAAACCATACGCGGGGTAGACTATGTATTGTGTTTGAGTAAGTAATCTAGAAGTAATCTAGTTCATTTATACTTTCAATATATTATGAGTATTTTTACAGAGATAATGGTAGTGGAATCATTGTAATTTATCTCATCAAACGAAAAGGAGTTATTTTTCCCTCCACTGATTTAATAATCTTTAATAATCGAGTAATAATCAAGCTGATATACCTACTACTAATACTGCAATTCATAAAATAATTAAATGGAATGGTTAGAACATCTAGAACTCGGACTTGGTGCGATCGCAAGACTGGCTAAATTTTGTGTAGAAGCAATTTCAATCTTGTGCGTGATTTTAGGATTAGTACAAACTGGCAGAATGGCATTTTTTCAGAACTATCAAAATCCTTTATCTTTCAATCAACTACGACTGCATTTTGGGATGTGGTTACAATTGGCACTCGAATTTCAACTGGGTTCGGATATTCTGGCTACAACTGTATCCCCCACCTTTGAAGCTCTGTATAAATTGGCAATTACCGCAGTAATTCGGACTTTTTTAAACTATTTTCTCAATCAAGAATTTGCACGGGAGCATAAATCTGAGCCTAAATCTATAGATGGCGATCGCTCTTAATCATCCATATTAGATCTTAGAATCTGATGGTAAGAGGGACTGATTAGATATCCTTCCTCTTTAACCAGAGCAGTAAGCCCAAACGAAGCCGCGATTATCTCTAACGCCTCAGCCTTTAGACTTCCAACTTTTGCTAGTTTGATTGATAGAGTTTGTAAGAAAAGTTTGTGCCTTAATAGAATCTCTCTTGTTTCTAGAATCTGCTGTGCTATCATTTTTTTTATCTCTCTAGATGTAACTATTTTATTCATCTCATAATCGTCTTCTAGGGTATAGTTAGCCTGATGTTTTTGCTCAAATCCATATTTACGGATATAGTCAGATGCCAGTATAGTGGCTCGCTCTCGGTCTCTCCCATGTCCAATAGAGGCTAGTTCTTTACCAAATATAATTTCTTCCGCCAATCCTCCCGCTAAATAAACATCGATCT
>CAZLKI010000066.1:0-12366 GCA_964560035.1 uncultured Synechococcus sp. | reverse complement strand
AGTTGGGAGAAGGGTTTGGGGGATGAGGGATAGTTAACTTCTGCGTAACATCAGTGAAATAGACTTATTCTCATCTGAGATCATATTAAGCTTAGTTAATATCTCTCTGAGGGTGGCATCTTGCTCGGTTAGGGGTTGATTTGTTGTTATGGGTTGCATTTGTGATGAATTTGGTTAAGCCCATTTTATTCCAAATCTGTAATGCTGCTTCTTAGCGATTTGATTTTGCTGCGTTTGGCTTTATTTTCAATACGTTTATTTTGGGCACTGCGTGAGGGTTTCGTAGGTTTACGCACGATCGGGGTAATCGTAATACTTCTAATTAAAATCTGAAGACGTTTGAGCGCATCTTCTTTATTTTGGTCTTGGGTACGGTGCTGTTGGGCTTTGATGATAATAATTCCATCTTTAGTAATACGGCGATCGCTCAAATTGAGAAGTCTTTCTTTATAGAGAGGTGATAGCGAAGAAGCATTGATATCAAAGCGAAGATGAATAGCTGTTGAGACTTTGTTGACGTTTTGCCCACCTGCACCTTGGGATCTGATTGCCGTAATACTAATTTCATCCATAGTAATGAAGGTATTTTTAGTGATTTTTAGCATTTAATTACGATCCGAATTAATAATGGGCTTTGTAGTGGCAATTAATCTAAGAAATATTGAGTAAATCGAGGACAAAATTTTCAGAGTTAATTTGGGGGTTGTTTGGTTTATGATGATTTCTGTTTAAACAAGTAATGATATGGATATAAAAAGCCTGATTCGCGATATTCCTGATTTCCCGCACTCTGGCATTTTATTCAGAGACATCACACCGATATTGGCACATCCTCAAGGACTAGAAGTAATTACCAGTGAATTAATCAATCTTACCCAAAATCTAGAAATTGATTATGTAATTGGGATTGAATCGAGGGGATTTATTTTAGCGGCACCGATCGCCCAAAGTCTCCAAGTTGGTTTCATTCCCGTGCGTAAACCCAAAAAACTTCCCGCGCCTGTTTATCAAGCCGAATATGCTTTAGAGTATGGAACCGATTGCCTAGAGATGCATAAAGACGCATTTGGGGCTGGGAGTAAAGTTTTAATTGTCGATGATGTAATTGCCACAGGAGGAACTGCTGCCGCTACTGCTAAACTGGTGGAAATGGCGGGGGGCATAGTTGTAGGCTTTGCTTTTTTAATTGAGTTATCATTTTTAGCGGGTCGGCGATCGCTTTCGACAGATGTTCCGATATTTTCGTTAGTTTCCTATTAGCTACTTTGAATTACCTGTAAATCACTTACATAAAAGCTAAATAAATCAAGCTATGCCAATTAAATTACCCTTAATTATTTTATCGATAGTCATTTTGATTGGGGCAAATTTAGGATTTCAAGTATGGGGACGGGCGGCAAAAGCTCCGATGGGTGAAGTTTGGACTGTGACACGAGTATTAAACGGTCAGACCGTGGTAGCAAAATCGAATTCTGTAACTCAACGCATCCGCTTACTGGGAATTAGTGCGCCGTGGAAAGAGCAGGAGCCGTGGGGAAATCTCGCCCGCTTAAGACTGGAACAATTGGTAAAAGATCGGTCGGTGACCTTGGAGTTTGATTTAGAACCCGATCGCTCGCAAAATATCCAACAAACAGAAAAAGATAACCGCCTGCAAGCCTATATTTGGCAAGGAGACACTTTAGTTAACGCTCAATTAGTCAAAGAGGGTTATGTTCTAGCCGATGCTAATTCTAGTAATAGTAATCAATATAAAACCAAGTTAGAGTTGTGGCAATCTGAGGCAAGATTATTAGAACTAGGAATTTGGGAACCTCTAAATCCGATGCGGATACATCCTAAAGATTTTCGGAGACAACTTTTAAGATAATGCGTAAGAACGAACTTGGTAATAATATCTACCCATAAAAACCCATGATTAAATGTACTAGCTGCGGCTTTGAGAATCCAGATCGGAATAAATTTTGCCAAGCTTGTGGTGTTGAAATTGCCACTACTATTCCTGCGATCGCCACTTCAAGCCCACTAGAGAAAAGTATTCCAGAGGAAAGCACGTCAGAAATAAATACCGAAATCTCTACTGCCACTGATTTAACTGCTACTAATGTAGATCTAGAGCCTTTAGAAATTACACCAGTTAATTCGGAAGTTAACTTGGAGGCTAGTTTAGAATTAGGCGAGTTAGAAATAGTCAATGAAGTAATTACTGATCTAACAGAATTTCAAGATGAGGAATCGCCAGATCGGTCTCAATTCCCCCCAGCAGAAATCACCAAGCCAGAATTTTCAATTTTAGTCAAGCTTAGATATGCAGGTTTAAGTGATGTGGGCAGAGAAAGATCTCACAATGAAGATGGATTTAGGTGTATCAGCCAAACCATGACAACAGCCAGCCACAATCAAGAACCGATACAAATCGATCGCGGCTTGTTTATTCTTTGCGATGGCATGGGCGGACATGAAGGCGGTGAGATTGCTAGTGGCATGGCATTGGACTTGATTGCTGAGAGTTTCAAGCCTTTTTGGACATCAGGACTACCTGGACGGCAAACTCTTAAGGAAATCATTGCGATCGCCAATCAAGCAATTTATAACCGTAATGAAATTGAGTTGCGCCGAGAAATGGGGCGGATGGGAACGACTTTAGTAATTCTCATTATTTACGGTAACGAAGTGGCGATCGCTCACGTAGGAGATAGCCGCATCTATAAAATTAATACCGAGGGTCTAACCCAAATCACCCGCGATCATGAAGTTGGGATTAAATTAATCGACCGAGGCATGGATGAAGCGACAGCTAATAGTCGTCCCGATGCCCATCAACTTACCCAAGCTCTAGGTCCCAATCTGTCTGCGTCTTTAGAGCCAGCGATCGAATTTTTTAAGCTCGACGACCCAACCCTATTTTTACTTTGCTCAGATGGACTTAGTGATAATCAAATTGTCGAAACTCAAGCCCAAGAATTAATGTCGCTTCTTCCTATCGATAGCGATCTTAAGGTTGGAGTTAAAAATTTAATCCAATTAGGTAATGACCGCAATGGGCACGATAATATTTCGGCGATCTTGGTACATTATCAAATCAACTAATGTCAAATCACTTAATTAGTTTTAATAAATCAGTTAATGAGTAAAGATCCTTGCAAGTCGTTATTAATCATTCTTGTGGCTGTTAGATCGTCTACAGGCTTGGAGAAATAATACCCCTGCCCCTGACAGCAGGACATATTTTTAAGGGCAGTAAGTTCTTCCAAAGTTTCTACGCCTTCGACAATAATCTCCTTATCCATAGCTGCGGCTATTTGCACGATCGCTTTAACTATTGCCCACTTGCCTTTTTTAATAAACGAGCGATCGATCTTCAACACATCCACAGGAAAGTCATAGAGTCGGCTTAAGGAAGAATAACCCGTACCAAAGTCATCAATGTATAGTTCTATGCCTAAATTTTTAAATTCCTGTAAAATCTCCACTGTGGCATCGGGATCGTTAACTAATACGCTTTCTGTAATTTCGAGCTTTAACTGATGGCAGCTTACATTATTTTCCAATAAAGCGCGTTGGGCAAAGCCTACTAAAGAATTATTCAGTAATTGATTAGCTGAAACATTTACACTCACTGAGAGATAATCGCAAGTAGGAAATATTTTATTCCAAATTCCTAACTGTCTAATTGCTTCCTTTAATACCCATTCACCAATTGGATTGATCAAACCCGTACCTTCGGCAAAGGGAATAAACCGATCTGGGGGAATTATGCCATCAATGGGATGAATCCACCGCACTAAGGCTTCAAACCCCAAAATTCTACCTGTATTAAAATTGACTATGGGTTGATAGTAGAGCTTAAACTCTTGACGCAGGCAGGCAGCCTCCAAATCCTTATAAAATTCTAGATCGACCCCAAAGCGATCGCATATTTCATTTTGGAGGATCGCATTTTGCAATTCGAGGGACTGTGCCCGCAGATGTAATTGCTTTTGTAATTGTCGAAGTTGAACGTGGGTATCGACCCTAGCCAAAACTTCAATATTTTCAAACGGCTTATGGATATAATCAACTCCACCGACCGAGAACCCCTCAATCCGATCCCATAAGCTTTCTAAGGCAGTCACAAAAATTACGGGAATATCTTTAGTATTAAGGTTTTGCTTAAGCTCGGCACAAACATCATAGCCACTCATTTCTGGCATATTAACATCGAGCAAGATTAAATCGGTCAAGTCTATATCCGCCTTATCTAATGCCTCTCGACCATCAGCAGCCTCGCTAATGTTATAGCCTTGTAAAGATAGGATCGCCGCTAACAGTTTGCGGTTAATAGAGCTGTCGTCAACTACAAGAATATTTCCAGATTTATTGCTCATTACTTTACTTTCTCACAAGACTGTCACAATGTTGGAGGATTCTTTGTAGCTCTTCTAAGCGCACGGGCTTACTGAGGTGATCGCTCATCCCTACGGCTAAACAGCGATCGCGTTCTTCTTGCATGGCATGGGCGGTGAGAGCAATAATAATCGGGCGACTTTGGGGGGGATCTTGGACTAGATCTGTGTCCGCAAATCTAGCAAAAATACGGCGCGTAGTTTCGATTCCGTCTAATTTTGGCATCTGTACATCCATCAAAATCAAATCATAAAACTGCTGCTCTAGGGCAATTAAAACCTCTTCGCCATCCATGACTACATCTGCCGTAAACCCCAATTTGTTCAGCATTCGCAGTGCTACTTTTTGATTGACAAGATTATCTTCGGCTAACAGAATCTTTAGCTTTGCCTGATTTCCCTCCCCTGTATATAAGACCTGGAGATCGGGCATAACATTTACTCCTGATTCTGCTTCGGGTAGTATGACCATTCCAGATTTAACTATAATGTCAAAGCTAAATATCGAACCCCGATCTAGAACGCTATGAGCCGTAATATCTCCATCCATTAACTGCACAAATTTACGGCTAATTGTTAATCCCAAGCCCGTACCATCTTGAGCTTTGCGCCCCGATTGACTTTGAATAAAAGCATCAAATATAGTGAGAATCTCCATTTCTGAAATTCCTATGCCCGTATCTTCAACCTTAAACATTAAATGTACGGACTGACCAATGGGTTCGCCTGAGATGAGATCTGAGGTTCGATCTGTACTTTGAGATAGATTCTCTATGCTTAAAGTCACGCTGCCTGTTTGGGTAAATTTTAAAGAATTACTGAGCAAATTAATTAAGATTTGACTTAACTTGATCTGATCGCCGATGACATAACGGGGAATTTGATTAACTTGGATAAAGCTTAAACTTAGCCCCTTAGATTCAGCTTTTAAGCTCAACATATCCTTTAGTCTTTCGAGGAGTTCGTACAAATCGAAGTTAAATTCATTGAGCACTAATTTTCCTGACTCAATTTTAGACATCTCTAAAACATCGTTGATTAAAGCTAAAAGATGTTCGCCACTGGCTTCGATAATCTTTAAGTTCTCCTGCTGCACGGGCGTTATCGAGTTGTCATCAATCATTAGTTGCGAAAATCCCAAAATGGCATTGAGAGGTGTCCGCAGTTCGTGACTCATATTTGCTAAAAATTGACTTTTGGCACGATTAGCAATCTCTGCTGCTTCTTTTGCGGCTTTAAGATCGACTTCGGCTTTTTTGCGATCGCTGATATCTCTCTCCACCCAAATCACGCTATTTTTAGATAAAGGCGATACTGTTGCTGACAACCATAGATCTTGACGATCTTGATATTCGACCTGATATTCCGCTTGATATTCTGCTTGATACTCAACACTAAAACTTTGTTGCCGATCTAATGCCTCTTGAATTAAGTTAACGTGTAGCTCTGCTAATTGGGGCGAACAAGTTTCGTAGACATTACGGTTAGCTTTAGCCGCTGTTGATGCCAAGTGATTAGAAGCAGTGGGAGCTACCTTTAGACACAATCCTTGGCGATCGTAGACCAAAATCGTATCGGTCATTGCTTCAAATAGAGTTCTTAGCTCTGTCTCTGCACTCTGAAGCTCTTTAGTCCGCTGTTCGACCAAAGATTCTAACTCTCCCGCTTGTTCGCGTAAAAGCTGCTCCGATCGCTGTAGGGCAATTTCAGCTTGCTTACGGGCAGTAATATCATAGAAGGTACTCAGATAGGTAGAGATGCCCGATAACGTCAGGGGATGAAGTGAAGCTGCGACCCAAATCATGGATTGGTCTGCTTTTTTGACGCGCATTTCGTGATTTTTAACCCAGCCATGCTCAGCTAAGATCTCGGCGATTTTTTGTTCGTCTTCAAGATCGTAGTAAAATTCTTGTAATCTCCTGCCTTTAATGGATTTAGCAGATATACCTAAGGTTTCGGTACAAGTAGAATTGGCATAGGTAATCACACCATCAGATAAATGCCCGATCATCATAATAATTGGTGTGGCTTCGGCGATCGCTCTAAATTGTTCCTCACTCCGCCGCATGAAATCAACCGCGTCACTATATAACTGATATTCAATCGTATCTCCATGTACTGCCATTGTTTCAACCACAATCTCAAGATCTTGTTTATCCTTAGTGACCATTTCTAAGATCGATTCGAGGGTTGACTGTGCTAGTTTGCGTTCTGAAATCTCTAACGCCAAGTACTTATTAGTCTCGTGAAGTTGTCTTTCAATCGTATCTCCATGCTCGGTTGTAGTTTCGAGGGAAATCTGAAGATCTAAATTATTACTTTCTAGTTGATCTACGCGATCGCGCAAAGATGCTAGTTCGGCAAGCAAATGCTCCATAGATAAATGCTCCATAGATAAATGCTCCATAGATATTGGCGAAGATATGAGTATAGATTCGGGCTGACTAGATTCTGAATGTATAGATTCTGAATGTATAGATTCTGACATAGGGCTTTACAACGCTTTACAACTTTTACTTATCCGCTACTTACCAATTACCTACCAATTACTTAATTAATTTCTCTATCAATTAGAGCAATCTTTACTTCGTTTCCAAATCATTTGTTTGAATCTTTGCCGAGGCATTATAAGACTTAAATACATTACAGTTTCTACCTTGTTTTTTTGCTTGGTATAAAGCCTTATCGACATTATTAATAAAGTTATAAGGGCTAGAGGTTTGGCTAGGAACCGTGGCAGAAACTCCAATGCTTAAAGTTACATATTCGTTAATGTCTGACTGTAAATGCGGAATTTCAAGTTTGGCAACTTCACTATGGATGATTTCGGCAATTTTAATTCCGCCTTGGGCATTGGTATTTGGTAAAACTACAGCAAATTCTTCTCCACCATAGCGGGCAGCTAAATCAGAGGAACGACTTAGGGATTTGGCGATCGCCTGTGCCACTCGTTTCAAACATTCATCACCAGCTTGATGTCCGTAGCGATCGTTGTAAAGCTTAAAATAATCAACATCACAAAGCAAAAAGGCGATGGAATTTTTTTGACGGGTCATAGTTGCCCACTCCTGCTGGATATACTCTTCAAGGCGGCGGCGATTGGGAATTTGGGTTAAGCCATCAACGATCGCAATTGCTCTAGCATTATTTACTTCTTGGGATAGGGATTTTTCTAAAAAGTCGCTATGTTCGACCGTTAGCTCTAGCATAGTTTGCAAATCATACTTGTCGCTGGAGGTGGTTTCTAGTAATGCCTGAAGCGAAGCCTCCATACGAAGTCGTTCGGAAATCTCAATTTCTAACTTTTGATTAGATTCCTGTAATTCAGCAACAAGCGCATCTCCGTGAGCGGCGATCGTTTCTATAGCTATCTCTAAATCTGAATTAGTTTGTCTGAGTGTAATCACTTCATGGCGCAAACTTTCTAATTCTGCTAAGAGTTCTTGATTAGTATGATTAGAAGTATTCACGATCTGAATTCCAAGCTGCTTTTTTATAGCTTTTTTATATAAGAATGAAATTAAAGTTAAATCAAAATTAACTAAAATCTAGGTTAATTGTTGGCATCAACCTCTGAAGATTTTTCAGTGATTTCGTTTGCCATAAAATCTTACTTGAGCCTTCAAATATCAATTGAATATTTCCGTTTTGACGCACTTTAATTACAAACATCGAAAGCATACTGATCCCCGAACTATTAAGAAATTCTAATTTTCGCAAGTTAATAGTAATTATAGGTTGGGCGCCAATCGCACTAATCAGTAGTTCCATTATGGGCTGATACTCTTCAGATCCGTTTAGCCTTAGGTAGCCACTACAAAAAACCGTAGATTTCTCGGGTTCATACCAAATTTGATAGTCATCAGTCTTAATTTCCATAATTAAATCTCCTAAAAATCCTAAAAAAATGTGTATTCTAAACTTTAAGCCTAACCATAATAATTACTTTAGAGACTTCTGGTTTATCTGACAACGACACAAACTTCCAGCCCAAATCGGCATTATAGTCATTAATCATAGTTAGTAATCCCATACTAGAACCACTCTCACCCGTAGCAGCCTTTTCCATTTGCCTGAGGTAGAGATCGTCAATATCCGAACTAATAATTTCTTGAATAAATTCTTGATATGTAGCGATCGTGGTGAGATGGGCATAATTAGCGGCTATAAATACTAACTCTTGTTCGTATAAGTGCAAAGAAATAGTAACTGGCAACCTGAAATTTTGTTCGCTATATTTCATGGCATTTTCGAGCAGTTCGTTAGCTATAAAACTGACCATGCTTTTAATCTCATTCCGTTTGTCAATTTTGGCTTGGGTGTCTTCGCTAATTGGAAAAAAAGAGCTAAAGTAATCTCCTAAAAAATCTGCGGATATACCATTATTCCGCCAATACTCCTTGCGAGAGCCCGAAGTAGGGGAAAAGTTAATTGTTAGATATTCCTCAGTTGGTAGTAATGGTTCTAAAAATCGACCAAACACTCGATCTGTTGATGATTGTGGCATAGTTAATATCGACCAAAAATAATGGATAAATTACGTTGATTTGAGTAGATTTAATATCGATCTGACGAAATATCCCTAGAAGTTATAGACTTAATGCCGCCCTAACTTTTCTTTTTATGTTTTACTTTTTAGCATTTGTATAGTTCGTTTATTTGCCCGATCGGTTAGTTTTTTGAGTGATGCTTCCGCAGGATTTATCTATAGTATTTATAGATAGATGGGGAAGTGACGTAAATAAATACTTGGTAATTCTAAAGGATAGATATCATAATTAATGCTTAGAATGTAACATTATATAGAATTTAATGTAAATTTATGTTTAGTAAGAGCGACTTTAAATTAATCGGATACCTTTCGGCAATACCTACATCCTCAGAGACGATCGCTGGCATACCACAACAAATAGCTTCTTGCATGCCCAAGCCGTAAGCCTCATAGCGAGTTGGAGCCACCATCCCATCTGCCGACCGTAATAGATTGGGGACATCTTGCCGAAACCCTAAAAAATCTAGGCGATCGCCCAGTCCTAATTCTCGTGCTTTCAACTACCAAGTATCTAGCTCTGCTCCCGTTCCCACAATTTTTAGATCGGCATCCCATTCAGGATTACTACAGAGTTGCTGCCAAACTGAAACTAAAGTATCAAATAACCCAACCACATAACTCAGCCCAAAGCTAGGTTCTAATTTGGACGGGCATAATCAGATAAGTCATATTTACCGAACCGATGGGAGTCAGAATTACGGGGCTGGTGGCAGTATTGATTTTAAGTTGAATTTCTTTACTGGATAGTGCCTTTAGACCATCTAGCAAGTATTTCACGTTAAAAGCTATATCTAGATCGCTACCTGAGATTTGAGCGAGGATAGATTCTTTACCTGTCGCTACGTCAGGGGCATCTACAGAGGCAGATATTTCTTGTCCCGTGGCATCAAGGGAAAGCTTGACAATATTATTTTTTTGGTCTGCTAAAACTCCAATTCGTTCTAGGGCAGAGATAAAGACTTCTCTTTCGATCGTGATTTGTCGCTCAAATTGCTTGGGAATGAGTTGATTGTAGTTGGGATAACTTCCATCCAACAGTCTTGAAGTTAAAGTTTGATTTGCTAAGACGAATATCATTTGATTTCGATCGAACTTAACTGTAATTACTCCTTCCTTTTGATTTTTAAGCATTCTTTCTAGCTCCCGCATTGCCCTAGCAGGAATAGTCACTTCTAAGTTCGGTTGGCTATCAGATTTGGTCGGAACGACATCTTCTTCGTCTAAAAACTTAGTTTGAATTACCGAAAGCCTGTGACCATCGGTGGCAGCAAATTCTAAAAAGTCAGAAGTGGCAGTGATGTGTACTCCCGTTAAAACTCTTTTACTCTCATCGGTTGAAGTTGCAAATAGAGAACAATCCAATCCAAGTAGAAGCGATTCCACTGGTAAATAGGTAATTTGTCCGTCGTCGGCAATTTGCGGAAGCTCGGGAAACTCTTCCACTGGTAAGCCATGCACTTGATATTTGCCCGAACCACAGATGATGGAAGCGATCGCCTCTTTATCGACCGCCAAGGTAATATCTTCGTTGGGTAAACGGGAAACGATATCGCCTAAGAGTCTTGATGGTAGAGTAATTGCCCCTGATTCTTTTACATCCGCAGGAAATACAACTTGAATTCCTAAATTTAGATCGAAAGCAGTCAGACTGAGGGTTTGAGATTCTTGATTCGCTAAAAACAGAATATTTGCTAACACAGGGTGAGTAGGACGGCTAGCAACAGCACGACTACAAAGGGAGAGGCTAGAACTGAGTTGGGATTGAGAACAAACGAACCGCATGGGGCTTAACTTTATTTTTGTGAGGGTTTTGTGAGGATTTTGTAAGTTTTGCGAGTTTTACGAGATTTGTATGAAATTTTAGATTTGGCGGGATTGGATTTGGCGGACAGATTTCAAATTAGATGCCAATACTAGCACCGTTGCAAGGGATTAAACCAAAAATTAGTCAGTTTTTTATTTTCAAATTATTTATCAAAACTTTTTTTGCTCTACTTCTTGAATATTTTAAAATTTAAACTCTTATAGTAGTAGTAGGGGCTGTGGAAAATGTGGAAAACTTTCTAATATCCATATAGATTAAATGGTCTAGCGTTTTTAGCCTGTGGAAAAACCTGTGGATAAGTTGGGTAGTTTTCCACAGGGTATAAATACTTAGTCATAGTTTTCCACAGTTTTAGTGTAGTTTTCCACAGCGACAATGAAGTTTTCCACAGGTTTTTCCACAGGCTTATAGAGGCGTAAATATGACTATTTACAAAAGTTAATACAAAATGTAATAAAAATTAACCTATTTACCGCTCTAAATTTTGAATTTGTTAAGGTTATGTACAGGAATAAAGGGAGAGAAAAGTGTCAAAATTAGAATTAATTAAAATTATCTATACTGATTTTTTCTAGTTTTTTCTAGATCTTTTCTAATTTTGTTAATAATTCAAAGCCAATAATTCAAATAAGTAATTTAAACAAATGGTGAAACTATATGACATCTAAGAGATTTGTTAAAAAAAATATATCGCAAAGAATCCTGATTGCTGTTCTGAGCCTAGTTTGGGCATTTCAAGTTTTTAGTAGTGGAGCGATCGCCTCAGAAGTTGTAGATCTTCCAGATTTAACGCCCGACGATCGCACGTGGGTCATAGATTTTGCCAATGTGATTAGTAGCTCTACCGAAAAGACAACTTCAGAATTATTGGAGAAATTGGAGCTAGAAACTGGGAATCAAGTGAGATTTGTAACGGTACAAAGAATAGATTTTGGCCAGCCAGCTAGTGATTTTGTCTCTGAGCTCTTCGATAAATGGTTTGTAACACCTGCACAAAAGGCAAATCAAACTTTGGTACTTTTAGCGACCGAAGATCATCGGGTAGCAATTAAAACTGGTGAAGCTGTAGATAAGCTGATGTCTGCGGAAATTGCCAATAGTGTAGCGGCAGAGACAATGTTATTTCCATCTCAGAAGTCTAACTATAATCAAGCTGTGACCGATGGTATGAACCGTTTAGTAACCGTACTTTCAGGTTTAGTCGATCCTGGTGCGCCCGTAATTGTGGCAGAAACAGACTTATCGATTAAGCCTTCAGAAATCAAAACTGAACCACTAAGTGCTGGATTAATTGTGGGAGGTTTTCTGATTGCGGCAACGGTGATTCCAATGGTGACTTACTATTGGTTTCAAAATCAGTCTTAAAGATATCTTTAGGGAAATATTTCAATGGAATCTGCTAAAGAATCAGTTAGAGAATCAGTTTTAGAAATTAGATATGTTCAATTTTAGCCCCGATCTAGTTGATTTGGCACGATCGCAAGTTGTTTTACTCACTCAAACTCTTGGAGCTGTATCTAGTGCAATGTATGTGGCTGAGGAGATATCGGGCGATCGCTCTACTCCAAATTTAATTGAGGTTTTTAGCTATCCTGATGCTATCC
>CAZLKI010000065.1:6745-12439 GCA_964560035.1 uncultured Synechococcus sp. | reverse complement strand
CTTTGGCTTTGTTTAGCCAGTTTTTAGGAGTATTAGAGCGATCGCCTCTATCAGAGCAATTTCTCAATAGACTATTTGTAATATTTTTAGGTATTTGTTTAATAATTTCAATCTATAACTTGACGAAATATTTTTATACGGTAATCGACCAAATTTTAGTCAGTTTAAGCTTTGCTCCACCCGAATTAATTTTTACTAATTATCCCTTGAGTTTGGGTGAAGAAGTTTCAATTTTATTTAGGCGCAGGTTGCGGTCTGGCAAGATTATCCGCACTGCAGGAATCGTTAATGCTAATCTAGCTTGTATAGAAGATGTACTTTATTATCGTAATGATAAAGATGATAATTTGACATTTGCTTCGGAAAAAGTGATAGATCGACATCTACCTGAAGTTCTCGTTCCTGCTTATGAATCGGCGATCGAAGTTTTATTTAATTTTAAAATCCCCGTTGATGCATCTGCTACCTTTGAGGCAAAAAATAATCAAATTAATTGGATTTTAGATATATTCCTTGATTTTCCTAAACTGTTAAAAGAGGGTTCTAAGTTCTATTTACAAGTTCAGCCGCAAATATTTTTAGCGAAGTAGTTATCTTATTAATTTAATGCAATTACTAAAATAGGAACGATGATTAATTTAGACCTGGAAAACCATGAAGTCGAACTAGGGCAATCGGTAAAAGGTCAGTTCATTTGGCGCAACTCAACCATAAAAAAAGCGATCGCGGTCGTAGTTTCTACAGGCTGGTTTACTAAAGGTAAAGGTATATGCGATCGAGAAACTGTAGGCAAACAGATTTTTAGTGATGTCGAACCCAATGAAATATATGAATTTGCAATTGATTTATCCTTAAACGCTCCAACTAACTATAAAGGTAAATTAATTCAGATCGCGTGGGAAGTAAAAATGACGACATATAATCATGGGTTTTTAGGTAGATATGGCAACCAAACTGCAGAATATTTTGCCGCACTTAAAGTTTTTCCTCGTTATTATGGAATGCGAACTTAATTAGATAATATATTTTAATTTTAAGATAATTTTAAGATATTAGTTTTAGATTAAACTCTCAAAATAGAAACTAAACCGACTAGATTAAATTTAGATTGTCAAAAACTATTATTAATTAACAATAGAGGAATATATATTTTCTAAAGAGAATTTTGATATTAATAATCTAAATATCTTTAATTAAATTAAATACTCTGATTAGATAAAATCCAAGATATTAATATTAGGTTCAATCTGTAAATATTATCTGCTTGACATTACCAAGGATAAATTGGGAGCATTTTTACCCAACAAAGGTAAGATAGTAAAAATAATCTACTGTGATTAATGACTGCTGCCCGATCTATCGAATGTTTATTAGATGTCTATCCGATATTTTGAAAATTTCTAAAAATATAGTCCACAGATACTTAATATCCGAAAAAGATCTTCCGACAGTTAGTAACCAAAAATAGAATATCTGAAAAATAAGTGCAGTGCCAGATCAAAGATCACCAGATTCAAGTAAAAGTTCATCTTTGCAGATTCGCTTAGCGCAAGAACGAGATTTGCACAGTATTTCTAATGTCTTGGTCGCCAGCTTTTACCATCAATATCCTCAATGGCTATATCGTTTTATGGTTTGGTCGATTTCTTTAGACTTAGGAATTCGCCTCTTAGACTCCAGATCCAGACATAACCATGCTTGTATAGTCGCCACAACTAATAATTATCAGGCGATCGCTACTTTAGAAGTAAGTCTAAAACCGATTCCTGTCATTGATTCTAGTTATTGGCTAAATTGGCAAACATCTCAACAGCCTTATATTTCTAATCTAGCAGTACATCCTCAATGGCGCCGTCAAGGAATAGCCTTAAAACTTTTAACCGCAGTCGAGCAAAAAGTGCGATCGTGGGGCTTTAAGAATATCTATCTTCATGTATTAGACAACAATCAAGGCGCATTAGATTTGTATAAGATTTTAGGCTACCAAATTTATAAGGTCGATCCTGAATTTAACCTCAATCCTTTTTTAAATCGCCAACGGTTGTTACTTCAAAAGTCGCTTTTCTAATTAATTTGAGATCTTAATTACCTGTAAGACAATTTCATATCTTAGATTTACGTTCTTGATAAAGATCCCAAAGCGAAGGAAGCAAGGAAATAATCATAATCGCAATAGGCAGTAAATACTTATCAACATCAGGGATAAGTTTACCCATTTTTATTAACATCATCTGACTAGAAAAAAATTAGTAATGATCTAAATCACGATTAAATCAATTAAAAATTACAAATGCGATCGCCTCTCGCTCACAGATGCAAACCCTAAATTCAAAGATATTAGAAGGGCATCAAATTAGGTAATCAGTTTAGGTAATAAATTTTAAATATGATCGTAAAATTGTCAGAAACCAATAATATTGAAATATCAGTTTTGGGGCAAAAAATGCGAGGGATTAGCTATCTGGGTCAAGCTTTTGTGCCTACAAACCTCAAAGGGGCGATGAAAGAAATAATACCTGCTTGTCGCCGCGATCTAGATATGGGTTTGATGTCTATGGTAGTTGAAGAAAAAGATACCTGTAGAATCTGGGCATCAGTGCCGAGAGAAATGCAAATTTAAATTTTTTAGTCTAAACATTGCCCTAAATATTGCTCTAAATATTGCTTAATATGTAAAATTAACTAATAACAATAAATACATAGCCAGTTTTTCCATGATCTACGAAATTTTCATGCCCGCTTTAAGTTCTACGATGACCGAAGGTAAAATCACTGCTTGGGTGAAATCGGTTGGAGACAAGGTAGAAAAAGGTGAAACCGTCTTGGTTGTAGAGTCTGACAAAGCAGATATGGATGTGGAAAGCTTTTATGAAGGCTATTTGGGAGCGATCGCCATACCCGCAGGAGAAACTGCCCCAGTTGGAAGTGCATTAGGTTATGTAGCTGAAACGATCGCCGAGATTGAAGATATTAAAGCCAAACTAAGTACCCCAGATTCCAAACCAGAACCCACACATGTAACTAATGGCTCTAATGGCTCTAATAGCTCTGGTAATGGTGTTAGTAATATCTCTATGCCTGAATTAATTGCTATGTCCGAAGTTTTAGTAAAAAGCGACAGACTAATTGCTTCCCCCAGAGCAAAACGCATTGCCAAAGAAAACAACTTAGATTTAGCGAAAATCAACGGCTCAGGGCTGAATGGACGGATTACCGAGCACGATGTCACGGCTTTATTACAAGCTCCACCCGAACCTGTTAAGGCTCAACCACTAAAAGTTATTGAATCTGCTCCTGCACCTTCACACCAACCAGCTACCACCGCTCCTAAAGTTTCTACATATACTCCTCAATTAGGTACGACTAAGCCCTTAACCACTCTTCAAAATGCCGTTGTCCGCAACATGAATGTGAGTTTGACCGTACCAACTTTCCATGTCGGCTATACCATTACGACTATAGGGCTAGATGAACTGTACAAGCAGATTAAGTCTAAAGGCGTAACCATGACTGCACTTTTAGCTAAGGCTGTCGCAATAACTCTACAAAAACATCCTCTAGTCAATGCTAGTTATAGCGAGCAAGGCGTAGTTTATAAAACCGATATTAATGTGGCGATCGCCGTGGCAATGGATGATGGTGGTTTAATTACACCCGTATTACCCAAAGCTAACGAAACCGATATCTATAGCCTTTCTCGTCACTGGAAATCCTTAGTAGAACGCGCCCGCGCCAAACAGCTACAACCTGAAGAATATAACTCTGGAACCTTTACAATCTCAAACTTAGGAATGTTTGGGGTCGATCGCTTTGATGCTATTTTGCCTCCAAATACAGGTGCCATCTTAGCAATTGGGGGATCTCAGCCTCAAGTAGTTGCCACGAAAGACGGAGCGATCGCCGTGCGAAACCAAATGCAAGTTAACCTCACTGCCGACCACCGCATTATTTACGGGGCTGATGGGGCAAAATTTTTACAAGATCTTGCTAAGTTAATTGAAACTGACGCTCAATCGCTGGTTATGTAAGCTATCTGCTGGCAATATTTAATATTACAAAATCCGAACGGATAAAGGGGGTAGGATCTACTGCTTTCTTATCTATATGTACTTCAAAATGCAAGTGAGGTCCCGTACTTCTGCCAGTACTTCCCACTTCAGCAATGATTTGTCCTTGACTAACTTGTTGTCCTTTTGCTACCAAAACGCGGTTAGTATGGGCATACAAAGTTAAGCTGCCATCAAGATGTCTTAATTCTACAAAGTTACCATAACCACCATCATCCCAGCCTGCATCACTCACAATCCCATCAGAGGCTGCCAAGATCGGGGCACCTGTAGGAGCAGCAATATCAATACCTTTGTGTAGCTGTCTTTTGCCCGTAACTGGATTAATGCGCCAGCCAAAAGGAGAAGAGATTTCACCTACTGTGGGCATGATAAAAGAGAAAGCAGTATTTTGAATAGCCGTGGCGATCGCTTTAGGAAACTGAATCGACCATCGACTTGGAGACTTGGCTTCCATTTTTAATGGTTGTTCGTCGAGTAAGTTGGTATTAAAATCGGGTGAAAATTCCACTACCATTCTTGTCGTAAAAGCATCCAGTTGTCCCACGCGCAGCGATTGCACCATACTTCCGACATTACGACGTAAAGTTGGACCTATAAACTTGGCACCGGGCAAATCTATGATTAAGCGGGTAGGATTTTCAATAATTTGTCCTCTCGGCTCTACTCGATCTTGAGTTGTAAATTCAATCCGATTTCGGGTTTTATCGAGTAAAAAAGTTTCCAGTCTGTTTGCCTGAACTGTAGGAACGGCTATAATTCCAGCTAAAAAGGTTACGGCATATCCTATCTTTTTATTTTTAAATTTGTTTTTTAAAAATTTCAACGCAAAATTCAACATTATTCTGAAGGTCTTATTGTGTGGGAAGATGCCCCAAATGGTACACTAAAATGCCTTAAGTACAAATCAATTTTGACCAAACATTCAACAATGCCTATTACATGACTGTTGTTTCCTTAAAGAAATCGTGGTACCAGATAGTTTACTAAGTCCAAAACACTGATTCATGTTTCAAGATATTATTCAAGACGCGGTTACCCTATTCGTAATTATCGACCCGATCGCCTTAGTCCCTGTATTCATCGCTATCACCCATGACCAAGATGCTCAAGAAAGACAAAAAATCGCATTGCGGGCTGTATCGATCTCGGCGGTTATTCTGAGTGGATTTTTAATTTTTGGACAATTTCTGCTTACGGCTTTAGATGTCAGTTTATCTGCCTTTCAAATTGGAGGTGGCTTGGTATTACTGATTGTGGGGTTGCAGATGGTTTTAGAGAAAAGCAATTCTAACCAAACGGAATCAATCGAAGTCGGAGATGTGGCAGTATTTCCGTTGGCTATTCCTTTTATTGCTGGACCTGGTGCCATTATGACGGTAGTTTTGCTTACTGACAATGATAAATTTTCTATTCCCAATCAGGCGATTACCGCAGGTGTAATGTTAACAATTCTGGCATTTACCTATTGGATACTGATACAGTCGGAAAGAATTCAAAAATTATTAGGAACTACTGGTGCCAATGCCATTACGCGCATTATTGGGTTAATTGTAGTGGCGATCGCAATTGAAACTATGCTGACAGGAATTAGTAGCTTTTTTAAAATAGGTTAGGAATAGGTTAT
>CAZLKI010000065.1:0-6645 GCA_964560035.1 uncultured Synechococcus sp. | reverse complement strand
TTAGGAATAGGTTATAAAGATCAATCATTTGCTAATAACTCTGGTACGGCGGGAAAACAACATATTTTCGCGATAATCCACAGGACAGTCAATGATTGTCGGTACGGACTGGGATAATGCTTGTTCGAGCGTGGGAACTAATTCCGCCGCAGATTCAATTCTGTAGCCTTTTAAGCCCATGCTATCCGCAAGTTTGACGAAATCGGGATTGTTAAATTGAATGTAAGCACTTTTACCATAATGCACTTGTTGCTTCCACTCGATTAAGCCATAGCCGCCATCATTAAAAATCAACGTGACAAATGCGAGTTTTAGACGCACGGCAGTTTCGAGTTCCTGCATATTCATCATAAAACCACCATCTCCAGTTACAGCTACGACCTGACGATCGGGATTGACTAATTTCGCCGCTAATGCCCCCGGAATCGCAATCCCCATTGCCGCAAAGCCATTGGAAATAATGCAAGTATTGGGGCGATCGCAGTGATAATGTCTAGCCATCCACATTTTATGCGCGCCCACATCCGAAATTACAATATCCTCTGCCCCCATAACTTGCCGCAAATCATAAACAATTTTTTGGGGCTTCACGGGATAGCCTCGATCGTGAGCGTATTGTTCGTAGTCTGCTCGAATGCTTTGTCTGAGTTCTAAGGCTTTGGGGCTGGGTTTAGCAGTGCGATCGCTGCGATGGATAATCTCATTTAGGGCATCCGAAATATCGCCTACCACTTCGACTTGGGGAATATAACTGCTATCGATCTCGGCAGAATTCTCACTGATATGAACGATCGGAATTGCCCCAGTTGCATTCCACTTTTTCGGCGAATATTCCACTAAGTCATAGCCCACAGCAATCACCAGATCGGTTTCATCAAAGGCGTAACTGATAAAATCTCGTTGTTGTAATCCCATCGTCCATAGAGATAGCGGATGTGTGTAGGGAATCACGCCTTTCCCCATAAAGGTATTCACAACTGGAATATTTAGCTTAGTAGCAAATTCAGTCAGGGCATCGCTGGCACAGGAACGGATCGCCCCATTCCCAACTAATATTAAAGGATTTTTAGCCTTAGAAATCAAACCTGCCGCTTCGCCCAAGCTGTGATAAGAAGCATAAATTTTGCCATTTTTACCTTGGTTCTGCGATCGCAATAAAGGCGCACCAGTTACGGGCATTTCGGCAATATTTTCGGGCAAATCGATATGTACTGCTCCCGGCTTCTCACTTTGTGCCATTTTGAATGCTTTTCGCACAATTTCCGAAGTGGTGCTAGGGCGGACGATCTGAGCATTCCATTTAGTTACGGGCGCAAACATTGCCACTAAATCTAGATATTGATGGGACTCAATATGCATGCGATCGGTGCCGACTTGTCCTGTAATTGCCACTAGAGGCGCACAATCAAGATTAGCATCTGCCACCCCTGTCATTAAATTTGTCGCTCCCGGTCCTAAGGTGGAAAGGCATACGCCTGCATTACCCGTGAGCCTCCCATACACATCTGCCATAAATGCTGCCCCTTGCTCATGGCGAGTTGTAATAAATTGAATCGAAGATTTTTCTAAAGCATTCAAAACCTCCATATTCTCTTCACCAGGCAGTCCGAAGATATATTTGACTCCTTCATTTTCTAAGCACTGCACCAGAAGTTCTGCCGTATTCATATTTTTATGACTTATTTTGGATGATTAATCTTAAAAGCTTGAGAACAACAGACAAGAGCTTAGCAAGGATTTACGATTTTATTGCACGTTTTGACTGGTAATTCGAGTGAGTTTTTTGATTTATGTCTTCGTAAGTTAGAGAGGTTTAAAAAACTATCCGCTCCCAACAAGCTACAGGCGTAACTAAATTGAGAGCGGTCTAGTCGGATCATCAAGTTATTCAAACTGCTGGAAGGAATCTTTCATCATCGGCTAAGTCTAAGTAAATTAGAGATCAGCTTAGATTACAGAACAGCCCCAGCACACAGAATGAAATTTACAACCTGATGACCCACGCGTATACTACCTTCTTGCATGGACATCACCTCCTGTTTCCTATGTGGACTAAGTTTTAAGGTTTATTAGCTTATTAAGCTGTAATTAATATAACACATAGCTTCACAAATTGACTTAGGAAAAACTTAGCCCCTTAACGGTTTCAAAGAAAAATCGAGCATTTTCTTCGGGGGTTGTGGATAAAATTCCATGTCCTAAATTCATGATATGCCCAGTTTTACCAGCTTTATCAACCACATCTAAGATGCGATCGCGAATGTAAGCTTGATTACCAAATAACACACACGGATCGAGATTACCCTGAACTGGCATATTTCCTAACTTTGCCCTTGCCTCTGCCATGTCCACTGTCCAATCAAGGCTGATCATATCCACACCAGATTTAGGCATCCGTTCTAAAATTCCCGCACTGCCGTTGATATAGAGAATTAAAGGTGTATCAGGATGGGTGGTTTTGACTAAATCTACGATCATTTTCTCGTAAGGAAGTGCCAAAGTTTCATAATCCGTTGGACTAAGCTGTCCCGCCCATGAGTCAAAAATTTGGACGATCTGCGCCCCACAATCGATTTGATGACGGACATAGCCAGCGATCGCCACTGCTAGTTTTTTTAAGAAGCTATGGAGCATTTCAGGCTCAGAGTAAGCCATAGACTTAATTATGGTGTAATCTTTAGAGCTTTTTCCTTCGATCGCATACGCTGCTAAAGTCCAAGGTGCGCCCACAAAGCCTAAAATCGTCGCTCGATCGGAAACTTCATGTTTAATTGCCCCTAAAATTTTTTTGATAAAAGGCATCGCCGTATCGGGGTCTAGCTCGGTCAAAGCATCAATCTGAGCTTGAGTCCGAATCGGATTGGCAATGATCGGACCTCGGCTTTCAATAATATCAAATTCAATTCCCAATCCAGGTAAAGGAGTCAGAATATCCGAAAACATAATTACGCCGTCTGGATGAAATGCCCGAAAGGGTTGTAAAGAAATCTCGGCTGCTAGTTCGGGAATTTCGGAACGCTCCCGAAAAGTTGGATATTTTTCACGCAGATCTCGGTAAACTTTCATGTAACGTCCAGCTTGCCGCATCATCCACACGGGCGGACGGTCTAGTTCTTGTCCTCTTGCCGCCCTGAGTAAGCGATCGTTCCCTCCCATAGTCAATATCCTGTTAAAAGTTTAGTTTTTGATTATAGGACTTATTGCGATCGCTTACGGGAATGAATCTAGAATGAAAAAAGTATTTAAAACTTGACTGGTTCTCTTGTCTTTTCGGGTACCGCCGTGAACTCAGCGACAATTTTACGAAACTCATCCCCATCAATAGTTTCAGCTTCGAGCAATACATCCACAAGGCGATCGCATAGGTCACGATTCTCTGTAATAATTTGCTTGGCGCGTTCATAGCATTGACTGACTAAACGCCGCATTTCACGATCAATTTTAATGGAAATTCGACTAGAGTAATCAGGACGGTTATCCCACCAGTTGCGATCGCTTTCATCGGTATGCGCGACTAAACCAAGGCTAGACATCCCCACCTGAGTAACCATATATCTAACCAATCTAGTTATATATTGAATATCTGATGCTGCCCCGCTCGTAACTTCAGCTTTACCAAATACAACTTCTTCGACAACTCTGCCACCCAAGCTAACGGTAACATTGGCTAAAATCCAGTTGCGCGAAAATAAACCTTCTTCTTCATTGGGCACACTACGCGAAAATCCACCAACCCCGCCAGAACGAGGAATAATTGTAACTTTATCCAGAGGATCGGCATCTTTAAGCAAAGTTTGTAATAAAGCATGACCAATTTCATGATACGCAACTAAGCGTTTTGTACTACTGTCTAACATTGGGCGCATACTCATCCCCATTGTCACCCGATCGATAGCATCTGAGATTTCTAGCTCGGTAATTTCTTCTTTGTGTCTGCGGGCAGTCAAGATTGCGGCTTCGTTGAGCAAATTAGCTAAATTAGCTCCTGCAAATCCCGGTGTGCGCCGAGCTAAAGAATCTAAGGAAACACTTTCAGCAATGCGCTTATTTCGAGCATGAACTTTAAGAATTTCTAGGCGACCTTTGTAAGTAGGATAATCCACCATAATTTGGCGATCGAACCTGCCAGGACGTAACAACGCTGTATCTAAAACATCGGCACGGTTGGTAGCAGCAATAATAATTACACCTGTATTGCCTTGAAATCCATCCATTTCGGTTAGTAGCTGGTTGAGGGTTTGTTCGCGCTCGTCGTTACCACCACCGATACCCGAACCCCGTTGCCGTCCCACTGCATCAATTTCATCAATAAAGACAATACAAGGGGCATTTTCCTTTGCCTTGTGAAATAGATCTCGTACCCGCGAAGCACCCACGCCCACAAACATTTCCACAAATTCGGAACCAGACAAAGAGAAAAACGGTACACCAGCTTCACCCGCGATCGCCTTCGCTAACATGGTTTTACCCGTACCCGGTGGTCCAATTAACAATACGCCTTTAGGGATTTTTGCACCTACTGCCGTAAAGCGATCGGGCTGCTTCAGGAACGTCACAACTTCTTGCAGTTCTTCTTTCGCCGAATCCACACCTGCCACATCATCAAAAATTACACCTGTTTTAGCTTCTGGAGAAAATTTTGCCTTAGACTTACCAAAGCTTAAGGTCTGGGCGGGTCCGCCGGGTGCGTTATTTACTCTTTTGAATAGGAAAAATAATAAAAATATCAATAATACGGGTACAAAGAATGTGCTCGCTAATTGCCAAAATATTGGCTGCTGTTTGATTGGCTTCACCCCAATGTCAACTTTGTTTTCTTTTAATGCCTTAATCAGTTCGACATTGCCATCCCTTGCCACTAGGTCAACGCTAACTTTACGATTATCCTTGAGCTGTGCCTCTAGGATCAATCCAGTGCTATCTATATCAACTTTTTCTACCTGCCGATCTTTGACTTTATTAAGAAACTCGCTGTAATTCATCTGGCTAGAAACACCATCTTTTTCAGCGAATGCGTAGTTAGGAACGGCAGCTACAAGACTAGATGATGCCAGTAGACTGATTGTTAATGCCTGTAGACGTTGCCACATAGAATCTTTAGAAAATTTAAGAAAGGTTTTAAGAGAGGGTTTAAGAGTTTTAACAGGACAAGACTTCACCTTGCGATCGCTCCTTAGAAGGTCAATACTTATTTTATAATTCATTTCTTCTAATAGTTTAGTCTATTGCTAAGGAATTATGAGAGTCGCTTACACGATCGAGCCGAGATCGAGCCTTGGTGAGTTTGCGATTTCTAAAGATTTATGAGCCAAATTTAAAACCCGCAATCCATGCGTTAGTTTGTAGTTAATCAATACCCGATTCCTATTGGTTAGTATTGGTTACCACTTAACAATTAGCTTTACTATTAGCTTTTTAACGATCGGGTTAAATACTTTTAAAAAACTTATTAAACATTTTATTTAAGCCAACATTTAAGCCACTATTTAAGATAGTTTTTAAGCCAATTTTAAATCAACGCTGCGGACTTATAAAATTCCTTTTACCCATATATGATCGATATTCCTTTTACCCTCGACCAACTCCGCATTCTCAAGGCGATCGCTGCCGAAGGTAGTTTTAAGCGGGCTGCAGATAGTTTATACGTGTCCCAACCTGCTGTGAGTTTGCAAGTTCAACATCTAGAGCGGCAGTTAGACGTACCGTTATTCGATCGTGGGGGCAGACGAGCGCAGTTAACCGAAGCGGGAAGATTATTACTTTCCTATGGCGATCGCATTTTGAGTTTGTGCCAAGAAACCTGTCGCGCAGTAGAAGATTTACAAAACCTCAATGGCGGTACTTTAATTGTGGGAGCCAGTCAAACTACAGGGACTTATTTGATGCCGAGAATGATTGGAATGTTTCGCAAAAAGTATCCCGATGTCCTAGTCCAACTCCACGTGCATTCTACGCGGCGGACGGCTTGGAGTGTGGCGAATGGGCAGGTAGATTTGGCAATTATTGGGGGAGAAGTGCCCGCCGAATTACAGGATATGCTGACAATTACCCCTTACGCCGAAGATGAATTGGCTTTAGTATTACCTAGCTCTCACCCTTTAGCAAATGTAGGAACTTTGCCTAGAGAAGAGCTTTATCGCCTCAAGTTTATTTGTTTAGATTCTCAATCGACAATCCGTAAAGTCATCGATCAAGTATTGGTAAAAAATGGGGTAGATGTGCGCCAATTGAGCGTAGAAATGGAGCTAAATTTGATTGAAGCAATTAAAAATGCCGTGCGAGCAGGTTTGGGTGCAGCTTTTTTATCGCTAACAGCAATTGAAAAGGAGTTACAGATGGGAGCAATCCAGCGCGTGGCGATCGACGGGATTGAAATTAAGCGGATGCTCTGCCAAATCCGTAATCCCCATCGTTATCTTTCTAAAGCAACCGAGGCATTTTGCAGTGAGATATTACCGATGTTTAAAGATAAATCTTTACCTTAAATTATTTATTTCCCTAAATTTCGCTTTAATAAAGATTTAACCTATGAAACTCCCGATCCCGATAAAGTTACAGGGGTTTCAAGCGATTCTAAAACTAGATCGGCAAGATCGTTAATAAATACGGGATGACTGTTAAGGGCGGGAACGCGATCGAAGTTAT
>CAZLKI010000064.1:0-12526 GCA_964560035.1 uncultured Synechococcus sp. | reverse complement strand
TTATTAAATAAGCTAGTATTCACAATGGCTTAAATTAGCATTTACAATTTACACGTTGCTGCTATTATGGCGATATAAATAGTCAAATCTCAGTGATTTTGAATAATGTATTGTAAGATCCCTTATCTGAATTATTGATGTTAAATTTAAGCCTAATACTATTAACTGTGGTATAGAGTGTTTCGTCATGTCTAACTCTCAAGAAGAAATGCTTCAAAGCATTGTAGATCAGCAAATGTCTCGTGCCTCAGAATCCGCGCCTGTGAATATTCCAGCCGAAGGGCAAGTGGTAAAGGATGCATCGCTACTTACTCTGTTGGCGGCTATGCGCGTAATTGTTCGGTCTACAGGCATCCTGCAAATTGAAACTCCTTATCATAAGTGGAAAATTCTCATGAAAATGGGAGGACTTGTGCTCATGGAAGAAGAGGGACAAGTAATGCAAACCCTAACTCGAAAATTTGCCAATGCGGGAATGCAATTTGCAAGGTTGCCAGAGTGGGATCAAAAGCAAAGTAGTAAGCCTTATTCCTATCCATTTATTACCCAAGTTTTTAAGCGTTACCCTGAACCAACTAAAGCTGTTCTCAAAGAAGTACTGCTCGAAAGTATGTTGGCACTACATTTAGAGGATAGGTTTTCCTTTATGTGGCGACCGATTAATGGACTTAGCTCCGACCTTCCCGTCTGGCAATTACCACTTTTAGAGACTAAAGCCAGTAGCGAAGCCAAACAATGGTTGCAATTTCAATGCGTCAGGCATCCTTACCAAACCGTGCAATTAATGGATGCGGCAAATATGTTGGCTAGAGTCGGTAATGATAATTTCCCCATGTTTGCTAAAGTCACAACGGGTCAACATCGAATTTGTGAAATTGCGGATAGCTTTAAACAGCCCATATATCGAAGTGCTTTACTTTTAGATAAATTGGCGCAGAAAAGTATTGTCTCGATCTTGCCTTTAATTGAAAAAGACTCCGAAAGCCTAAGCAGTGCTCCGCCAGAAATTATTCAAGCTGATACTGTGGCGGGAAGACCAAGTGTGTTCGTTGTTGATGATTCACCAGTTTTGCTCCGACAGTTTAGAGATTTATTAACAAGTTGGGGGTACCAAGTCAATCTTACTGATGATGCTACAAATGCCACGCAAATGATCTTAAGTCATAATCCTTCGGTAGTATTTTTAGATATAAATATGCCTGGATTAAATGGATTTGAATTGATCAAACAAATTCGGAGACAACCAAGCTTAGCGGCGATTCCGTTAGTAATGGTGACAGCTGAGAATAGTATGACTAATAGTTTTAGGGCAAAGTGGGCAAGCTGTAAGTTTATTGCCAAGCCCAAAACTTCTGAAGATACGGAATTATTTCGCGAACAATTGCGATCGCTTTTAAGAGAAGTGGCTCCATTACCTTCAGATGTACTTGTATAGATTTTAAGTATAAATTTCAAGTATAGATTTCCCGTTTGGATTTCTAATAATGATTTATTTATATTTAGGACAAGTTGATACGATTTAAGTCTTGCCGAGAAATTTTTGTAAAGCATTAAGCAAATTAAAGCGAATTTATAGTGAATTTATTATGATGGGTAGCTTCTTGATTATTGATGATAGTGCGGCAGAGAGACATTTGCTCAGGTCTTTGCTTCAAGACTTAGGACACGAGGTCGATGTGTGTGAAACAACCGAAGGTGCCTTAGATAAAATTGTTAAAGGTAACTATAAGGCAGTATTCCTAGATGTGGTTATGCCCGATTTAGATGGCTATAAATTTCTGAGAAAGATCCGATCTACGCCTGAAACCTCAGATCAGTACGTTATTTTTAGTTCTACTAAACGCACAAAACTAGAGATGGACTATGGCATTAAAAAAGCGGGGGCAGATGATTACTTGCCAAAACCAGTTAACCGCGAGGCATTATTAGCAGCTCTAGAAAAAGTCAAATGATGAGCCCAAATGATTAGTCCTCAGCTTTCTGCGCTCACGATTCCCTCAATAATTCCCTTGGATGCTCTTCCTGCATACAATCGCTATGTGCTTGTAGAATTGGGAAGCTTAGGTCTAGTATGTCCTGATATCTTTGTGGCAGAGATTATGATTATCGATCGCTCTGAGCTTTTGCCTATACCTTTTTTTGACCCATCGATTCTCGGACTCATACATCAGCAAGGGGCGATCGTACCTTTAGTATCGCTTAAACGAGTTTTACTCGGATCTAAGATTTTGATTCCCGAAAAAATTACGGTGGTGAGATTGTCTGAGGAGATCGAAGAGATTGCGGGGGCAGGTTTAGTAGTCGATCGCGTAACCAGTAGTATTTCTTCCGATCAGTATCAGCAATTGATAAGCAGTAAATCAGATCGATCTGAATATATGCGATTGGAAAGTTTGTTACCTTATTTGGGAGAAACAGTTTGGAATCCTCAGCGTTGGCATCCGTCTTCTTAGAATCCCTATTGAAATTGAACTGAACTACTTATTAACTAGAATCCATAATTAAAATTAGGTAATTTTATATGTCATTAGGTCAAGCATCTACTCTCAATCGTCGGTCTAAACAAGCTACAGGCAACTCAGATATTAGGTCTTCGCTGGGCTCTAAGTTATTTATTTACGTTCTAGGAAGTGCCTTATTGGGATTAGCGGGATTATCTTACTTTTTTTATCAAGAGTTAGTGAATGGTGCCAAGCGGCAAATTGAAAAGTCTTTGGACAGTAAAGTTAATTTAGTGGAAAGCGAACTTCTGCCTGTACAACAGTCAGTCAATAGCTTGATTGCCTCTGCCCAGTTTTTACACCGACAGGGAGTTAAAGACCCTGATAACTATAAACAGATGGTGTTTGAACATTTTAAGACTTTAGATTTAGCGATCGCCATCGGTTTGGGGCAAGCACCGAATCAACTAGTGACTAATCGCCAATGGTACTACCCCTACTTTTATCGAGATCAAAAAGATGTAACTGGTGATGAAAAGGTTGGAACTCCCTTATCTGCGCCTAATAGCGGTATTTTATTTTCCGATCTATTTCAAGGAGATAACTACCCTAGCCAAAATTATTATAAGCAACCTGTAGCCGCAGGTAAGGCGGTGTGGATGGAGCCATACAAGTTTTATGGTATCTCTATGACTACTTTTATCAAACCCTTTTTTAACGATCGAAAGCAATTATTAGGAGTAGTGGGTGCTGATGTTAACCTGACTTCTCTTAATCAAAAATTTGCGGGTTCCGTCATTGGTGATGATGGATCTTTTATCATTCTTAGCGATAAAGGTAATCTTTTATCCTATCCTCCCGATCTATCTAAAGCTAAGAACTTGAACAGCTACACATCTATTCCAGAAATCAATCAAGTTTGGGCGAAATTACAAAAAGGTGACTCAGGTTTAGTCTCTTCGGGAGGAAATTTTTGGGCATATCGGCGCATTCCTGCAACTGGCTGGCTGATGATTGCTGCCGTTCCAGAGTCAACTATAATAGCTCCAATTTTATTTGGTACTTTATTTACTTCACTTGCCGTAGCAGCGTTGTTAGGCACAGTTGTATTTATATTTGTGCGTCAATTAAACACTCGTCTCAAGCCTATTTTAGATGAATGTAGCAAACTATCGGATGCCAGAGGCGACGCTACGATTGTGACGGCAAATCAAGATGAGATCGACCAGTTATCTAAATCTTTTTACAGACTGATCGCACAAATTGCGACTAATGAACAAAGAGTGAGGGAAGAAGTTGCGGCAGCAGTACAGGCTCAAGAAAGAATGAACCAAGCCCAAGAATCTCAAGCGGAAGCAGAATTTCTAGAAGGTGAAGTGGGAGGATTGCTAGATGTGGTATCGGCAATGGAGGATGGAGATTTAACGATTGAGGCGGAAGTCAGCGATCGCGCTACAGGTCTAGTGGCAGATACTTTAAATCGATTGAGAGAACAATTAGCTGAAATTATTGTCCGTGTATTGGGAACGACTCAACAGGTGGTGCGCGGTGCCGAAGATTTACAAGAACTATCGCGTGTTGTGGCAGATAATACCGTAGAACAGGCGCAATCAGTAGCTCAAGGTGTTTCTTTAACTGAAGAGGTGGCGATCGCGGCTCAAGATTCATCAACTAAAGCAAGTGCGGCGAATAAATCTCTACTCACAGCCCAAGCAACTGTAGAACAGGGGCAAGTAGCAATTAATACGCTAACGCAGGGAATTTCGGTATTACAAAAAGGCTCCGCCCAGATCGTGCAAAAGATGAAAACTTTGGGAGAATTCGTGGGACTAGCCGAACAATTCGTGCAGGATCAAGGACAGATTGCTTCTTTAACTCAGGTATTGGCAATTAACGCGACTCTAGTTGCCGCCCGTGCTGCCGAACAAAGAGATCCCAAGCAGTTTATTGGGGTTGCCCGTGAATTTGAAGCGATCGCGGGACAGGTAAATAATCTAGCAAATCAAACCAACGATGGACTAGCAATTCTGCAACAACGTACAGCCCAAATTCAATCGGTGGTAAGTGCGATCGACTCTGAAGTGCAAAGCTTGGGGGGACTGGTGGAAGGTTTCAACTCTGGCGTAGAGCAGTCGCAATCGGCTTTTTATGATATTCAAAAAGTAACCGAGCTTGTGGTAAATGCGGGTCAAAGTATTACCGAATCTAGCGTTAAGATTGCCGATGCCGCCGAAGCTACGGTGCAATATATGAGTGCGATCGATAAATTAGCAACTGAAACCGCAGACCTCACTCGCAGCACTAGCCTCCAAGCAGAACAGATGGGAACTTTGGCGCGAAAATTATTGGCGGGGATTCAATTCTTCCGTTTGCCCGAAGCTTTAATGTCTACCTTAGACGATACAGGTGTAAAGCCCATGCCCAATCAAATTAAAACTCTCAATGCCGTTGTCAGTGTTGAAGATCGTTAATACAGGAAATTAGTACAGGAAATTAATACAGGAGCGGGAGCTTTAAAATCATGGCTAAACAAACTACTGGAATTAAAATCTTTAGGAATCGGGCGATCGCCACTAAGTTAAATATTGCTTTAGGCGCAGCCAGCTTGCTAACAATGATGGGCATAATTCTCGCGGGCATAATTGCCGAACAGCAGGTATGGAAAGAGATCCAAACCCAAGCAAAATCAGAGGTTACACTTCTGGGGCAAGATTTTAAATCCACATCGGCACCGACAAATTCTCAAAATTTAACGCCACCCGATCGCCAACAACTCCAAAATCTCGTGCGTAGATCTAAACCTGCATTAGTTGTAGATAAAGATGCCATTATCACCGAAAAGGTCATTTCAGAATTAAATAAGGCAGGTAAATTAGCTAAAACATCAATTGGTAGTAAGTTCGATCCCAGTGGATTAGTTAGTAAAGCGATCGCTACGGGCAGTCAAATTACCTCGACCGAGTTGGGATCGGAAAATGGTTTGGTTATTTATACTGTTACACCAATCAAAGAGCCACCAATTAAGGATCGAAATCAATCGATTTTGGGCGCAACCATTGTGATTATTCCTGTAGATACTGCTGATACTTTAGTGGGGATTGATAACAAGGCTTTTACTGGGTTTAGGGCGATCGCCACTGCGAATGATTTAAAGAGTGATAAATTTAGTCCTAACTTTCCCGTTAATATTCTCAAAAAAGGACTGACCGAAACTGTAGCTGAAGAAGTAAAAATTGAGGGACAGCCGTATATTGTTGCCGCTTCGCCAATTCTTAACTATAAAGGTGAGGCGATCGGGACTTTTATCAACGCCAATCGGTATCAGCCATCTCTAATCGCTTTACAGGTTATTGGTTTGGGGACGATCTTTGTAATTGTCGGTTATGTATTGGCTTTCGGCATTATTAGAGCAATTATTAAATCTATTCAAGATCTAGAACGCTCTGCTCAAGACTATGCCAACGGTAATTTATTAGCGCAAATCAAAGTATCAGCCAAGGACGAAATTGGCACTTTGGCAAACCTATTTAACACTATGATTGAAAAAATCCACAAAAGTGAAACCGATCGGGCAGGTGTAAGAGCGCAAGTACAGGCACAATCCTTAGAACTAGAAGATGAAGTCGGGCTGCTTTTAGATGTGGTATCAGATTTAGAATCGGGAAATCTCACAGTTCAGGCACAGGTAACCGATCGAGCTACGGGCTTAGTTGCAGATACACTCAATCGTTTGATCGAGCAGTTGGCAACCATTATGTCCACGGTATTAAGCACTGCCCAACAGGTAACTCAAGGTGCGGATAGCTTAGAACAACTGGCAACCTCGGTCACACAAAATGCTCAACTCCAATCGCAGTCAGTCGCCCAAGCAACGGATGGAATTGAAAATATCAATCGACTAGCCACAAATGCCTCCGAAGAAGCGATCGCCGCCAACATTGCCGTAGAATCAGCCCAAACCGCCGTATCTTTGGGACAAACCGAAATTACCAAACTCAATAATTCGATCGCCTTACTGCAACAGGGAACTACGCAAATCGTGCAACGCCTGAAAACCTTGGGAGAGTTCGTAGATTTAGCCAAACAGTTCGTACAAGATCAAAAGCGGTTATCTTCACTAACTCAGGTGGTGGCAATGAATGCCTCGATGATCGCTGCCCGTGCCGTAGAACAAAAAGAACCCGATCAGTTTGCCAGTGTCGCTCGTGAATTTGAAGCGATCGCCTCGCAAGTCAATAACTTAGCCACCCAAACCAGTCAAGGATTAGTAGTATTACAGCAACGTACGGGGTTTATTGAAATTGTAGTGTCGGGGATCAGCCAAGATATTCAAGATGTGACTAATTATGTAACCGAGTTTACAACAGGTGTAGAGCAATCCAGTCAAGCTTTTAACGATATTAAAGATGTAACGGGGCAAGTGGCAGCTTTGGGGCAAACCGTATTTAACTCCAGTCAAGAAATTGCCGAAGCCGTTCAAACAAGTGTAGATTCTATCCAAGAAATTGCCGCCCTAGCCCAGCGTTCTGCCAGTCAATCAACTTTAACCCTAGAGCGATCGGCACAGATGGGACAACTAGCAAGGCGACTATTAAGCGATGTGCGCTTTTTCCAGTTACCTGCGGATAAAATTCCACAAAATTTCTTAGTTCCTGCGATTAATGGTGGTTTGGCAAATAAAAGTAACAACTAATCTAAATGACAGCTGACTATGACGAGGTTCAAAGCGGCTATAACTACAGCTAAAGTGATAATAATAATATTCAAAGTGATAATGATGAAGATTAAAGAAACAACGATGATGGTTAAAGTGGTAACAACAAAATGAAAAGCGATAATAATAAAGGTTAAGGTGATAATAATAAAATAAAAAGTGGTAATAGTGAAAGTTGAAGTGACAATAATAGCAGTTAAAGTAATAACAAAAAACTGAAAAGCAGTAATGGCAAAAACTAAAGTGGTAATGGTGAAGACTAAAGTAATAACAACTAGATAAAAAATAATAACAATTAAGGTTAGAGTGACAGTGGTCAAGGTTAGAGTAACAACAAGTTAAAAAGTTAAAATTATTAATTAAGGATGTAAAAAGTTATGGAAGAAATGATTAGATATTTGGCTGAAACCCAACGCATGATGTCGGAGAATATCGTGCGGCTAACTGAGGTGCAAGCAAATCAACAAGGGGTACAAGCAAATCAACAAGTTGAAATTGAAAGACATAACCTTGAGATGGAAAGACATAGCCGTGAGATGGAAAAATTAACAGCCCACAAATCAGAAACAGATCGACGCTTCAATATACTCTTAGATGAAATTAGGTTTCTCAGTCGTCGTGGCAATGAATCCGATTAAGTTAAATTTGTAATCAAACCGTCGCTAAACCATCGCTAAACAAATGTTGAACACCGCCGAAACCCAACTGCAACAAGAACTGCGATCGCTGTTTGATCTAGATACCCAAAAATATCTGCAACTTTATATCAGCACTGCCCAAAACCTACAAAAAGAGGCATGGAAACATGATATTCAACAAATTTATCGCTGCGTGCATACAATCAAAGGCGGTGCAGTTACGGTTGGCGCACAGGCAATTTTAGAAGTTGCCTCGGTTTTAGAAGATTTGCTTTCGGATTTACGCTTTATCGATATTGCCCCCGATCTCAGCGATCGCCAACTTCAAGATATGTTAGTCGAAGCGGGTGAACTTCTGGTTGCCAGCCTCGAATTACCTAGCTCCGATCCTGCCACTGCTTCCGTACAGAGGATTTTGGCAATGCGATCGCAACTCCAACAAATCTACCTACCCAACTGGAGCGACCAAGATCAACTACATCAAGAATTTGCCGAACAAGGTTTCGATCTTGTAGTTTTAGAGCTAGATATGGCGATCGAGCAACTAAATCCCCATAGTTCGGTTCCTCCCGAAACGGTGACTGTAGCCGCGGAAACCATGATGCAACTGGGGCAAATTGGCGAAGAAATTAATCTAAGTGGATCTTGGCAGGCTTTACTAGCTCGGAGTCAAGTCCTAATTGAAAATCCTAGCAGTGATGTCTGGATATCTCAGTGGTCGGGTTATCTGCGATCGCTTAAAGAATGCGCTAAAAATGGCGGAAAAGTTGCAAAAGTAATTGCTGTAGAAGCAGAATCATCACTCACACCATTAGCTCAAGAATTACCAAACTTAGAGTTAGCAGAAGAATTAAATTCTGCCGATCCACTAGATCCACCATTAGATCCAATGGAACAAGAACTGCGGACTCTATTCGATTTAGATACCCAAAACTCCCTCCAGCTATACATAGGAACCGTAGAAAATTTACAAGAAGCCAACTGGAAACAAGACATCCAGCAAATGTATCGGGCAATTCATACAATTAAAGGTGGGGCTGTAACTGTCGGTGCCGAGGCAATTCTCCAAGTTTCGACCGTGTTTGAAGATTTACTTTCAGATTTACGCAATGTCGATCCCGCTCCCGATTTGACTGATGCATCTTTACAGCAGATTTTGACCGAGTGTGGCGAGCTTTTAGTTGCCAGTTTAAGTAGCCGTCAGATCCCCACCGCCTCTATTAATCGGATTTTAGACCTGCAAACCCAAGTCAAAGCTACATATTTAGAAGAGTGGAACGAACAAAAACAACTAGCACGGGAATTTGCCGAACAGGGCTTCGATCTGGTGATTTTAGATTTAGAGATCGCGATCGAGCAGCTACCCGAAACAGGTACGGTTTCACCTGAATCCGTTAAGATCGCCACCATAACCTTGGCACAGTTAGAAGAGATTGGTACCGAAATTGGTTTAGCTCAAGATTGGCAAAATTTATTAGTTGGGACTCAAACCCTATTAGAAAATCCTGATTGTACGGTGTGGCGATCGCAATTTATGGACAAGATGCGAACCCTCAAAGAATGCGCTCGAAATGGCGGCAAACTTCCTATCGTTACAGAACTTACATCAGAACTAAAAGAAGTACGAATTTCCGAAATAAAGTTAATACAAACTGAAGAGATATCTAGTGAGATTTCCGCAGAGATTTTCCCAGAGATTTCCGCAGAGATTTCTGTTAATACTATTCCCCAAGAATTTAGCCAATACATTCAGCCCAAGCGTAAAAAACCCAAAGAACTAGCAGTCTCAGCCGCAGATGTGCAAATTGCCGTACCGCTCGAACGCTTAGATCGCTCATCCCAACATTTAATCGAAACTCTGATGGCAACCCGCGCTACCCAAGGCTTTTATCAATTGGTTTATGCTAATTTGCTGCCGATAGTTTCCTTAGCACAGGATAGCATTCAATATATCGGGCAATTGCGAGAAGTCCAAGATGACTACGCTCTGCTAGATTCGGCTAAAACCTCCCCCAATCAAGAATCCCCCGAAGTTGAAAGCTACCGACAGGGCTACACTGCGATTAACCGCCTTTTGGAAATTAGTCTACGTTTGACCGAGCTTGGGGCTGAGACAGGAGAATCTGCCCGCCGTACCGCCGAAAGCCTACAAAGACTAGAACGCAGCCTGCGGGGACTCCAACAAACCCTCGAAGAAAGTCGCCTAGTGTCCTTTGAAACCCTAAGCTTTAGAGTCAGAGGGATTTTACGAGATCTTACCACTCGCAATCTGAATAAACGAGCACAATTAACGGTAGTTGGCGAAAAACTGGAACTAGATGCAGGCACGCTGCGTAACTTGGAACCCGTGTTATTACACCTAATTCGGAACTCCTTCGATCATGGCTTAGAAACAGTGGGCGAACGGGCTGTATCGGGCAAACCCCAAAAAGGGACTATTACTTTATCCCTAGTCCGCCGTGGTAGTGTGTTTGTGCTAAATGTCAGCGATGATGGGCGCGGGATCGATCCTGACAAGATTCGGAATATTGCGATCGCCAAAAAGTTACCTCTAACCAATACCGATACTCCGAGTTCTTTACTAGATGTATTGTGTCAAGCAGGTTTTACCTCAGCCCAAGTCGTCAGCGATATTTCGGGTCGAGGCGTGGGTATGGATGTAGTTGCCAGTCAAGTCGAGGCGATCGGCGGACAGTTAACCTTAGACACTAGGTTAGGAGTTGGTACCACTTTTACCATTCAAATCCCCGTCCCCAATCTATTTGTACGTTGTATGTTGCTGCAAGCAGGCGATCGCATTTTTGCCGTTCCTACTACTGATATTTTTACGACCATGCTTTTAGGAGATTTACTTTGGCAAAAAAAATCTGAACAAGAATCCGCTCTCTACTCTATGACCATCGAAGAAGACACAGGCTTAGTTCCCGCGTTGGATTTATATCAATATTGGCAAGGCGAAATTTCCTCGCGCACCTATTTACCAACTTCCATTGCCGTTCGTACCAAGCGATCTCAAGATACTTTAGGCGTGTGGCTGATTGCCGATACCTTAGTCGGACAGAGCGATCTCCTCGTTAACTCCATTCCCAGTCCTTTAACTACGCCCGTGGGGGTAATGGGTGTAAGTCTCCAAGCTGATGGCAAACTTATTCCAGTGCTCGATCCTATTTCTTTGATCGAGCGGCTGCTAGATACTACCCAAACTGCGATCGCCCCACCAATCCAGTCTGTAATTGAAGATACCGCCCAAATCTTAGTAGTAGATGATGCCGCCCTGATGCGCCGCCGGATTGAAAGCAGTCTGAGCAATCAAGGTTATAACATTCACACCTGTAGCGATGGCTTAGAAGCATGGGATTGGCTGCAAAATCACGAACCAACTATGCTAATTACTGATATTGAAATGCCCGGTATGGATGGCTTTACCCTCATAGATCGCTGCCGTCAAGCTGGAATGAATATGCCAATTATGGTGATCTCCTCGCGCTTGGCTGAAGAATGGTCGAAGGAAACAAAACGCTTAGGAGCCGATGATTATTTAACTAAAGGTTTCACCACACCTATACTTCTAGAAAAAGTTGCAGCTTTATTAGCCAAATCTGAAATAAAATCTTAAACCAAATTCAGAACCTCGTTTTAGTTTAAATCTTAAAAAGAAAACATATATGCCGCAACCCTTTCGCGCCGTTATTCCTCCACCTATCGCCACTGAGAAACTGGTACTTTTGCGATCGCAAGTCCTAGCATTGGCTTTTAATGTAGATAAAGTTCAAGAAGTTTTGCTCAAAGCATCTGTAACCATCGAACAAGACCGCAGTTTTACCCAGTATCAAGGCGTAGCTATTCCCGTGGTGTTTGGTAAAAAATCCTGTCCCGCCCTACCAGAGATTACCTTGGGCATTATTAAAACTTCTGAAATTAAAGGTGGATTAGTGGCGATCGCCTGTACCGATATTCCGAACCTCGTAGCAATTACCGCTCAAGATTGGCAAACCCTCGAAATTGATAGCAGCCCTTGGCAATCTGATGGTAGAGCCTACAACTTTAACGGATTGAATTACAACCATATTATCGGCTTAGTCAAAGGCATGGTTAAAAGATCTTAGTTAAAGATCTTCGTTAAATAACATAGTTAAAAAATCAAAGGAAGTTGGCGATCGCTTCACCGAAGTTAGTTACGTCCATCTGTAAAATTGTTATAGACATTGTATTAAACTAAGTAAATAAAGATAAATAAAAAAATATATTTGGAGATTATCGTGACAGGTTTTATCAGAGGTTTGTTTAGTTCCAAAAAAGATGATGATAATAAAGCAAAAAAAGAAGATAATGCTTATTTCCTAGACAATGATTCTTCCAAAACATTTGGTAATATTGACTACATGAAAATGGCAAGAACTGTAAAAAAAAGCTTTCCAAAGGGCTTTGGCGAAATAGCCGAATCGACTTCTTCGATAGATAAAAAAGTCATTGAAATTGAAGAAGAGAAAGAAGAGAAAAAAGCCAAAGCTGAAGAAAAAATAGAACCTCAAGCTCAGTTTAGAAAATCTGAAGGTATTGCCTCAGCCAGTACAAATATGGATATGTTTCGCAAGATGGCAAAAGAAATTAAAAAGCGATAAGTTTACTAAATACTGATATTACGCAGAACAATTTGATTCGATCAACGGTTTAAGTCGGGTTACACTCAATCAAAGCTTTAAACCTTGTGGTATTGGACTTTTTGAGACTAG
>CAZLKI010000063.1:0-12634 GCA_964560035.1 uncultured Synechococcus sp. | reverse complement strand
ATCTAGCTTGCTATTTAATTAGCAGTGAGCTTAATCTCTAAGTGGTAATTAAATAGATGCTTTCGCAAACCATTGCTCTCAAAACCTTGTAGCCTCGTTACAAAAACTGTCCGAAGTATCGATCTAAATTCTCAATACGATCTGAATTTCCAATCTGCTGATCGAGGTTTGAATCATCTATGGACTTACGTTTGATCTCTTCTTCGGCATTTTGCAGATCGGCTTTAACCCCAGCAATTAGTTTGGTGGCTTCGGCAATTTGAGTTGTACCTAGTTCCAAATTGTCCATAACTTCGCGGGTTTCGGTTTGGATATTTTCTGCTAACTGTTCCATTTCCTTCATTGCGGATACGGACATATTTGCGACTTTGCCTACTTGGTCGGAGAAAATACTAAAGTCATTATTATGTTCGCGGTTGGCTTTTATACCTGCATTCACCGTTAAAAAGTTAGCTTCTATCCCAATTTCATGGATCAGATCGATAATCTTAGAGATTTTTTGCGAAGATTCACTTAAGCGTTTGGCTTTTTTGGCTCCGATCGCGATCGCCTCGCGCAGATGCATGATTTGCTTGGTCATTTGGTCGGTATTTTGGCTGGAAATAGAGTAATTGGCTAGTTCTTTAATCTTATCCACTTGATTCTGTCTATTTGCTCGATCTGTTAATGCTTGAAGTTGTACCATATCTTCGGTGTTTGCAACTACTTCTGCCAATTGGGTCTCAAGTGCTTGGATTTGACCGTCTTTTCGATCTATTTGTGCTTGTTTCTGTTCGGATTCGTCTACAATCTCTTGCAAAATTTGTTTGTATTGGGTGGAAGTAGATTCAAGTTCTGCTTTTAACTTTTCTAGTTGATTAACTGTTTGAATTGATAGATCGGTCATTTGGGCTTGGAGAAGTTTTACTTCAGTTCCTTTTTGTTCGAGCTCTTGCTCTTTAATTAATAAAGCTTGGGTGGCTTGGGTATGAATGCGCTCTTGTTCGCGATACAGGAGATTAATTTCAGTTTGCTTTTTGACTAATGAAGCCTGAAGATGGGACGCGATCGCTTCAAGATCTATACTATTGATATCTTCGCCGTTGATATGAATTACGGTGTGTAAAGCTCCAACTCCTTTGGCAATTAGTCTTTGTAATTGATCGATAGTTTGTTTTTGATTATCAGAAAGTGCCTGAAATCTTTGGGTCATTAGGTTGGTATTTGCGGAAATTTGCGCGATCTCGTCGTTACCTTCTACAGATAACTTAGATAATTGCGGTTCCGTTTTACCTTCGGCAATAGAATCGATCGCTTTTGAAACCTGAATTAGTTGGTAACTAAGTTGGCGGGCAGCAAAGTAGGTAAGCAGGGCGATCGCCACGATTAATATCAATATACAAATCCCTAGAACTGTAATAAAGGCATAATTTATAGTTGGTTCAGTCAGGTTAACTGCCACGTTCCATTTTAAATCGGGCAGCCCTTGAAGCGATGGCGTTGAGACTACAACCATACTCCGATCGCTTCGATCGCTTGGTTCCACCTTAGTCGGAGCTAATATTCCACCGAGGGAAGTACTTTGGGGATTATAAGCTGATAAAAACAACTCGTTTTTTGCGTCAGTAATTAGATCGGTGACTTCGTAATTACCCGTGGCGAAATTGGTAGGAATGTCACTGATGGGAAGTTGAGATAAAAGTATTGCCTGAATTTTTTGAGTTCTAGGATTGGGAATTGGCACCACAAACTGAATTAAATATCGATTATTTCCCCAAACTGGTTGATTTAAGACGGGTGAATTAAATTTCACGACTTTTTGAAGAATACCTCGATCTAGGTTTTTTGGAGGTGAGGCTGAATTCGCTGATTGTAAGATTAAATTACCCTGAAGATTGTAAATAGCTAGGCTACCGATCGCTTTAGAAGAATTTTTATATTGGTTCAAACGATTTATAATCGGTTGTTTTTGGCGATCGCTTAGCTCTCTATTAGGTTGCTTCGATCTTAATTTAGATATTTTCCCAGATCTCGATCCCGATCTATTTGCTAAGTCAGAGGATAAGGCTAATTGTTGGCTAAATTTTTTAGTGTTTTCATATTGGCGCAAAACAAAATTATTAAGGCTATCAGCTAGAGCAACGGCGCGGATTTCTTGGGTTCGCCTTTCAGCATCTCGACTCGATTGACGATCGATTTGATAGGCAAAACCTGCAACTATGCAAGTAGGAACGGTAGCACAAGCGATCGCCCAGAGCATAAATCTTTGAGGCAAAACCATTAAGGGCTTAAGAGCGGGTTTGGATATAGGTTTTGAAGATGATTGGTAAGCAGAATTAATAGGATTTGCAGTAGGTACTTGAGGCTCAAAATAGGAATCATCATCTAAATCGTCAATTAAAAAGTCATCGGCATCTCGATCGGCATGAAACGGATTAGAGTCGGGATTTTCTAGCATATCAATTACCCTTAATGCTTCTCAATTTTATCTATTGTTCAATATATCTCAATTCAATAACCCATAATCTTCGCAATCGGACTTAATTCCGCAGGAACTTCTTTATGTAATCTAGATTCGCAGGACTGGGCGATCGCCGTGGAGGTATCCTTTAAGCCATTGCCCGTTAAAACACAAACTACGGTGGCATCTTCGGGAACTTGGTCTTTTACTTTTAGTAATCCAGCGACCGAAGCTGCACTAGCTGGTTCGCAAAATACGCCTTCTTCGCCCGCCAAGATTCTATACGCCGCTAAAATTTCATCGTCGGTGACACTATTAAAATCCCCATTACTTTCTTGCTTGACCTTAAGTGCCATCTGCCAATTTGCAGGATTACCGATCCGAATTGCGCTGGCGATCGTTTCAGGGTTTTCAAATATTTTGCCTGTAACTAATGGTGCCGATCCTGCCGCTTGGAACCCCATCATTTTTGGAAGTTTATGGGATTTACCAAGGTTCTTATATTCTTTAAACCCCATCCAATAGGCAGTAATATTTCCCGCATTGCCCACAGGAATACACAACCAATCAGGAGCATCACCCAAAGCCTCGACTACTTCAAAAGCTGCGGTTTTTTGTCCTTGTAAGCGAAAAGGATTGATGGAATTAACCAAAGTTACGGGATATTTTTCGCCAAGTTCTCTGACTAATTGCATGGCGCGATCGAAATTACCTTGAATTGACACCACTTCTGCCCCATAGATCAAAGCCTGAGCTAGTTTTCCCATTGCAATTTTGCCATCGGGGATTAAGACAAATGCTTTCATTCCTGCTCGTTTGGCGTATGCTGCTGCGGCGGCTGAAGTATTACCCGTGCTGGCACAAACTACTACTTCGGCTCCATTTTCCTTTGCCTTGGAGATCGCCATCGTCATGCCCCGATCTTTAAAGCTACCAGTCGGATTCAAGCCCTCGTATTTTACTAAAACTTTAATGCCGCGTCCCATGAGCTTTGATATGGCTAAAGCTGGAATCAATGGAGTATTACCTTCATTCAGTGTAATTATGGGCGTGCGATCGCTAATCGGTAATAAGTCAGCATAGCGACAGATCAAACCGCAAGAAGGGCGAACTACTGTGCAAGAGGTGTTGGGGCAGGAGATATGAGACGGCACAATTAATAAGTTGATTTAATAAGTTGAGTAGGTTAAATGTAATCGGGGTTTTTAAGCTAGTTTAACGCCTAGTTGGGGATTTCAGTTATTTGGTTACAGCAATTTACGAAGATTGTTAATCGATGAAATTCTGAATTTAAATATCCCCGTTAAAAAATGAGGTTTTAAACGTCTTCGATGGAGTTTAAAGTGCTTTGGGAAGGGTTTAAAACGTCTTCGATGGGGTTTAAAGTGCTTTGAGAAAGGTTTGAAACTCTTTGACAGGGTTTGAAGTGCTGCGGGAAGGGTTTGAAACTACAAAAATGGGGGTGTTTACTTTATTAATGGGGTTTAAAATAAATGCGATCGGGTTTTGAACTGGATCTATAAGGTTCTGCGCTGATCAAACCGAACTAAACCTAAAGTTAACTGGGAATTATTGGATTTACAACTACGGGAAACCAGATTAAAAATCTAAATAAATCTCTAAGTAAATCTAAAGAAAAGATCGAAATAAATAACTATCAACTGACAAAATGAATCGAAACTTTTGGATTACGACTTTAATTGCTTTTGCTAATTCCATGAGTTTTACAATTTTGATCCCAATTTTGTATCTTTACGGTAAGAAATTTGAGCTTACAGACTTTCAAACGAGCTTACTATTTTCCATCTATGCAGTTTCGCAATTTGTGTCAACGCCAGTTATCGGCAAACTTAGCGATCGCTTTGGGCGCAAACCTCTACTAATTATTAGTTTATTAGGGACGGTAATTGCCAATTTTGTGGCTGGGACAACTGAATCTGCTGGAGTTTTATTTTTTGCCCGATTTTTAGATGGCATCACGGGCGGAAATGTATCGGTAGCGCAGGCAGTTGTATCGGATGTGATCGAACCAGAAGAACGGGCGAAGGCTTTCGGGATTTTTAGTGCTGCCAGCTTTGGCTTAGGGTTTATCTTTGGACCTGCTACCAGTTATTTTGCTCAACAATATTCTTTGGGTGCGGGTTTTTTAGTTTCGAGCGCGATCGCGTTTGTGGCACTCATACTTACAATTTTTGCCCTGCCTGAAACTCTGAAAGTAAAAGCGAAAAAGGCACAGAATATTTTTGATTTGGGCTTAGGAAATTTAATCTCTGGTTTGAAACTTCCTAAAATTGGCATTCTCTTAATAATTAACTTTTTGATTGGAACGACCTTTACGATCTTTACCTTTGCCTTTCAACCCTACTACATCAAGGTACTCGGACAGGATAGCAAGTCTTTAACCCTGATGTTTATTATGTTTGGCGTATTGATTTTACTGATGCAAATTGTAGGCGTACCTTTCCTAATTAAAAAATTTAGTTTAGTCCAAATTTTTCTGTTCGCTGTGTTTGTCCGCAGTTTATGTTTTTTGTTGATGCCAATTTTTCCCGATCTCGGTTACTTTATCGGCGTTAGTGTAGTATTTTCGCTTTTCAATGCGTTGATCCAACCGATGATTACCACGTTAATTTCGCTTAATTCGGATCGAAGTTTTCAAGGAATGGCTTTGGGGCTAAATTCCTCTTATTTAAATGTTTCTAATGCTTTTGGTCCGATTATTGCTGGAGTTTTAATTCATCAATCCGACCCATCTACCTATGCCTATCCGCTCTATCTAGCTGGGATTTTGACTTTTTCTGTACTCTTATTTGCGATCGCTACCCGCAAGCAATATATCCCTGAGAGTACCAGTTAAAAATCTAGTTAAAAATCTAGTTAAAAAATAAGTTAAAAAATAAGTTAATTCTGGCAAAAGGACTTGAGTTTTTCGATCATCCCTAGAGAATTAGCTCTATCCGCTAAGGAGCCAGATAGGAAGCAAGAACCATTAAAAATTTGGGTTTGGGCGGATTCGGGAAGGATATTACCCCAAATTAGAGCTTCAAATTCAAGATCGAATTTACAAAAAATCGCCCGTTTGCGCGACCAAGATTCTAAAATTTGTTCGACCGAAATCACCTTATAACGACCTCGATATAGAGATTCCGTAATCGCCGATCGCAGCCAAGTTAAATCGTAATTGCTCCAGTCTTGAGAAATGCTAGATATAGAGCGATCGCCAAGGTCGAATTTATAAAACTGCAGGAGTTTGAGGATTACATCCATTTTATGAAACTGAAGGTAGGAATAAGTCAATTTAGTATTATGGTATTACGAAACTTCTTAAAATCCCACTTAATCCCACTTAAATTAACAGCAAATTAACAGCTAATTAAAACCTATGCGCTTGATTTCTTTATCCTTAGAAAACTTCCGCCAACATAAATCTACCCAGATTCACTTTCCCACGGGCTTAGTCGGAATTTTGGGCGAAAACGGATCGGGCAAGACTACGATTTTAGAAGCGATCGCTTGGGCACTATACGGTAAATCGAGAGGAAGTAACGACAGTTTAATTTGGCGGATGGCTGACGGTAAATCTACGGCTATAGCGGAATTAACTTTTGCATTTAACGGACAAACTCTACAAGTAAAGCGATCGCAATCTTCATCTAAATCTAGTGCCGAATTGAGCCAAAATCAGAAAGTTATCGCCAACTCCACCAAAGCCGTGAATGAGAAGATCTTAGAACTTCTGGCAATGACGCACCAAGAGTTTTTTAATAGTTACTTTACGGGACAGAAGGACTTAAATTTTTTGGGTTCCATTGCGGGCGCGACCGAAAGAGAAAGATTTATTGCCAAAATGCTGGGATATGAGAAGATAACCGATGTCCAAGGCGCATCCAATAAACAAGGAACGATTAGGTTCGATCTGGGCAATCAAGAAAAGAAAGTATACCGACTGGATGGAGCTTTGGGCGATCGCGACAAAATCAAAGCTGCTGTTAATATCTACAAATCTGAATTAACCGCAGCCGAAAATATGCTCGCGACTATCACTACAGATGTGAACTTGGCGATCGCCCAAAAATCCCACCTAGAGCCACAACTTCCACAATTAGAACGAGACCGCGATCGGCATAATCAGCTTATAGCGCAAAGCCAAAATTATCATGCTCAGTACCAAAGATTGACAAAAGCGATTGCTCTAAAAACCGCACAGCGATCGCAGTTAGCCGCAGCCGCTCAAGTATATGAAGCTCTAGAATTAGAAGTATCGGGATATACCGCGATGGAAGTGGAATTGCAAAAATTAAATATTCTCAAACAAGAATTTCTCAAAAATAGTGACCTAGAGGCAAGATTAATCCAATTAGATCGAGAGCTTCAAGCCTTAGAACAGGAATTATTACCTTGGCAAAATATTGATATTTCTCAAACCCAAGCGGCGATCGCTCTAGCTCAGGTCCAAGCTCAGATGCAACTAGAAACCATCAATACTCAAATTCAAACCCAAACCCAAACATGGCAATTAGCACAAGCGGAGCTAAAAGCCAAAATTAAAACCGAACGACAAAATCTGCAAAAACTAAATACGCAACAACAGGTAATCCTCGAAGCAGGTGCCGAAGGAGTTTGTCCGACCTGCGAGCGTCCTTTACATTCTGAATATAGTCACGTGGTGGAGGGATTTACAGATCAAGTCAATTACCTGCGATCGCACATTACAATATGGGAGCAAGAACTAACCGAACTTATCCCCCTTCCCTCCGCCCTTATAATCTCACAGCAAACCTATAAAGAAATATCTGAATCGATCGGACAACACCAACAACAAGAACTAAGACTCACTTCAGACCTGTCTCGGCAGCAAATATTACAAAAGCAATTTGCGGCTAAAACCATAGAAATTGATAATTTGAGAATGCAAGTTACAACCTCACCCAATCCCTTCGATCCCGAAGCTTATAAGCTTCTCACGCAGCAAATCCAAATCCTCAAACCCAAATACGAACAATATCTACGCTGGGCGGGCACGACTCAACGCCTTCAAGAAACCGATCTAGAACTCACAAATCTCGATCGCGAACAAATCCAACTGCATCAATCCAGCACCGATCTAGAGCAAGAGATTAATACTCTCAGCTTTCAGGAAGGAGAATATCTCAAGCTCAAAACCGCGATCGCCACTACAAATACTCACCTAGAAGCTCTTAGGATCGAACAGGCACAAGCTCAACAACAACAGGCACTAATTTCTCAATCCCTAGTCACCGCTCAAAATCAAGAAGCAGAATTTCAACTCAAACAAGCAGAATATCTTGCTGCGAAGAAAGAACAAACACTTCTCTTAGAGATTGACAATGCCTTTACCGATATGCGCCAGCACTTTACCGAAGAGATTCGCCCTCAACTTGCCGATAGTGCCAGTATTTTTCTCAATCAACTTACCGATGGACGCTATAACACGATTGAAATTGATTCTAAATATAATGTAATTGTCATGGCAGATGGCGATCGCAAGCCCGTAATCTCTGGAGGCGAAGAAGATATAGTTAATCTCTGCCTGCGGTTGGCAATTTCCCAGATGATTACCGAACGGAGCGGACAACCCTTCTCTTTATTGATTTTGGATGAAGTCTTTGGTTCCCTTGATGATAGCAGAAGAAATAACGTCTTAACTCTACTCCATGCCCTAGAGCAGCAATTCGAGCAGGTACTAATTATCTCCCATTTGGATTCTATTAAAGATAATTTGAATCACTGTATTCGATTAGAATTTAATCAAAAGGAACAATGTTCGCAAATTGCTGATTCCTTAATTTAGAAAAATAGAATGGAACCTAATTCTAAATCCCAACTACGCTCTCAATTACTAAACAAAAGGCGATCGCTATCCCTTGAAATATGGCAAAAACAAAGTCAACAACTCTCTAATCAACTGGCGAAATCAGACCTAATTCAAAATGCTAAGGTAATTTTAGGATTTATCAGTTTTCGTCAAGAACCAGATTTATCCTCTCTGTTTCACAAATTTCCTGATAAAATATGGGGATTTCCGCGCTGCGATCGCAAAAAATTAGAATGGTATCAAGTTAATCCTCTAAATTTTTCAGAATCATTTGAAGTTGGTAGCTTTGGTATCCTTGAACCAATTCCCACCCTTCCGAAAATAGATTTAACTTGTGTCGATGTCATTTTAGTGCCTGCGATCGCCTGTGATTATAGAGGTTATCGTTTGGGCTATGGCGGCGGCTTTTATGACCGCTTTTTGATCCATCAAACTGGATTTACTGTCGGTGTCGTATTTGAGGATTTTCTCATCAAGAATTTTCCAACTCAAGCGTGGGATTTACCAGTAAAGTCTGTATGTACTCAAAATGGAAGTTTTTGTATTTGATAAGCGATCGCTATTTTACGTAATTTTTGAGCTTAGAAATGATGGTGCTAAGATAAGATTATCCCGATTCAATAATGGCTTCTAGTGTGTCCAATGTTACTTAAATTCGACCCTAACGCACAGCTAGAGCTAATAGAAACCGAAAAAAATAAAACTAAGTTATGCAAGTTCTTAAAATTCAGCAAATTGGTAACTCTGCGGGGGTCGCTTTTCCCAAAGAAGTATTAGAGAGGCTAAATCTAAAAGCCGGAGATGAGATATTCTTTACGGAAACTACTGGAGGATTTTTTATAACAAGCTATAACCTAGACTTTGCCGATGCGATGGAAGCTTATGAGATTACGAAGCAGCAATATCGTAATGCTTTACATCAATTAGCTCAATGATTCGGTGGATACCTGAAGCAGCGATCAGGACTGCCCATGATGACCAAATTCTAGAGCATGGAGGTAGCTTTGGAGTTTTAAATGAGAACGCATTACTCTCAACTTTGGATAAACCTAAAAATCTTTACTTCTATGGAGAGAATGTAACCATATTTTCACTGGCAGCAGCTTACGGCTATGGATTTATTAAAAATCACTGCTTTGTCGATGGTAATAAAAGAATTGCACTGGTTGCCATCAACATTTTTTTGAGAATGAATGGTTTTACTCTGGTTGCGTCAGAAGATGAAACTGTAGCATTTATGCTTGACTTGGCAGCAAGGATTGAAACTCAAGATCGAGCTATGCAGAGACTTTGCTTTTGGATTGAAGAGAATAGCGAAGCCATGAAATAGGCTGTTAATAAACAAAGTATAGAAGAGTGATTTGTTTATTTTATGGTCGGCGTGTATCGGACAGAATTATCGTGGCAGAGTTTTGTACTAGAGTTTTGCGATCGCGAATTCACTTTAAACTAACTACAACCTCTAGCTATGAACTGGAGAAAGCCGATTGAGATTGCGATGTAATTGATGCACGACAATTCGTTTTACGCCAATCCGTTCTTCAAGTTCTTTAACGTAATCAACGCCCTCGCCTCGCTCTTCGCGCCGATCTAACTCTTTAAGCAAATCGACAATCTGATGATCCAAACCCCGCTCTCCGCTAAATAAATGCATAAGTGCCTCTGAGCAATCATCATCAGGATAAATAGGGATGTAGTAAATGTAAGGAATATCCATATTACCTAGTTCCATGTTTAATAATTAATTTCAGTAGTATTTGATGCAAATATTATATCCATGCCGTCAGTTTAACCTTTTTCTTAGCTTATATTATGGGTTAAAGTTACGAAGTATGGCGATCGCGATCTATAAGATCTTAAAACAAGATCCATAATTAAAAACCAATCATGCTGTATCTGTCTCGGTTAATAATCCCGTCGATCCTTGGATTTATTCTATTCATCCAAATATTTATCCAATCCTCGCCGATCCAACCCGTTCAGGCTCAATCAATTCAAGATTTACAAAACTATCAGCAGCAAGTGGAATCGCAACGGGAGTTAATTCAAAGGCAACAGGCACAAATCAATGCGATCGCCAAACCTGCTGAAATCAGACTAGATCTTCTACGTAAAAATGTTAAAGCCACGGATAGTGAGATTAAAAAAAATCAAGAAAAATTAAGCACTACCTCCAAAACTCTTAAAACTCTCCAAACCAAACTGGATATTTTAAGTCAGGCATTAGATCTGCAACGCGATGCGACAAAAATCAGACTTCAGTATTTACAGAAACAACAAACCTCTCAATGGTGGGCAGTATTACTAAGCAGTAAGGATTTATCCCAATTTGTCGATCGCCGCCGTCAGTTAGGTTTAATTTATAAAAGCGATCGCACGCTCTTAGCCAAGCTTAAACAAAGCAACGATCTCGTTAACGATCGAACTCAAAAAATTATCACTGCCCAAAATCAAATTGTGCTGCTCAATCAACAACTAGCACAGCAAAAACAAAACTTTGAGGCACAAGCCACCGCCCAATCTGAAGTCGTAACTAGATTAAAAAGCGATCGGCAAGCCCTAGAATCGGCAGAGGAGAGATTAGCACAAGACTCAGTGCAAATTAGAAATATCATTCTCGCCAAAACCTTTACCCCCGATAGCATTATTCCCGGCACTGGACAAATGATGTATCCTATTGTAGCTCCCATTACCAGTCCCTTTGGCTATCGCACTCATCCGATTTTGGGCTATCAAAAATTTCATTCAGGCATGGATTTTGGTGCAGACTATGGAACTATTATCTATGCAGCCGATAGCGGTAATGTCGTATTTGCAGGATGGTATGGCGGTTATGGCAATACGGTCATTATCGAACATGGCAATGGCATTAGTACACTTTACGCGCATACCAGCGAAGTCTATGTGACTGAAGGACAAGCAGTTCAAAAAGGACAACCCCTCGCCGCAGTCGGTTCTACTGGCTTCTCAACTGGACCTCACCTGCATTTTGAAGTACGGATTAATGGCGAGCCAGTCGATCCCACTCAGTTTTTATAGGATTTTAGTATTTATTTTGTGAAGTCCAAGTCGAGTTTAGTTAACGGCAAAAGCCCCACAATGTCGCATAAATTTAGTTTTAGTGAATTTAAATAAAGAAATTATTCGTAGCTACCTAAAAGTTATTTTTTATCTCGTTTTGCGCTAGAAATAGCTATAAGCTTCTACTAACTAAAATTTAACCAAAATTACTGTGATACTTAATTCAATGGTGCCTTTGAGCGTACTAATATTTTTCTTAACTGCTTTTGTTCTGCCGCTAATCAGGCTATGGCTCCAAACTGGAACTTTTGCAATGGCATTTAGCCGTAATCGAGATCCAGTGCAAAAACTTGTGGGTGCGGCGATCGCCTTTTATATGACCGCTTTTTGTGTATGGGCAGTTTGTTATATAAGCTTGGGCGGAGAAGCTTTAGGAGTATGGCAGGTACCAATAACTATTCAAAGTATTGGCTGGGCAGTTTTAGGACTGGGTTTGAGCCTAACGATCGCGGCACAGGCACAAATGGGTTTATCTTGGCGCATGGGCGTTGACCCCCAACCAACTGGATTAGTTACTACTGGCATATTTCAGTTAAGCCGTAATCCAATTTACACGGGGATGCTAATTACTTTAGGGGCATACTTATTTTTGACACCGTGTCCTTGGTTAGTAATGGGATGGTGTCAATTTGCATTGCTAATCTCTTTGCAAACCCTCTATGAAGAGGAGGCATTAATCAAAGTTCACGGTGATAATTACATTGAATATGCCGTAAAAGTTGGGCGGTTTTTCCCTAATGTTGGCACCTTAGAAGCTCCCAAGACATCTACATCAATTTAGAACTGATTGAATAGAGCTATATCTTTCTTAAGCAAAGATCGATAAATTATCTCATCCATTACACTATCCAAATTCATAGCTAAATTCCTACTCCCTTCTCGGTCAAGGATTAGTCTTTAGTGGGCGTGGGGGCTGCCCCCCAAGAATAGGCTTTGCCCCTTAACTCCATTTCAGCTATGTGTATTTCTACGGTAGGAAGGAAGTAATTAAGTCGTTAATAAGTCTAATTTGACAAAAAAAAGGATGGCATTGCCACCCCATAATTAATCCGTAATTAATCCGTAATTAATACTTAGAAAGAATTAATTTAATAGTCGTAGTCTCCACCCATACCACCGCCACCAGCAGGAGCAGAACCTTTATCTTCAGGTTTATCGACAACGATACATTCAGTGGTAAGAATCATGCCAGCGATCGAAGCTGCATTTTGCAAGGCAGAACGAGTTACTTTAGCAGGATCGACAATACCAGCCGCGAACATATCTTCAAACTGGTT
>CAZLKI010000062.1:9026-12643 GCA_964560035.1 uncultured Synechococcus sp. | reverse complement strand
GATCATGGCGATCGCTACAACCGCCGTCATGCCCGATTCAAATATTTATTAAATGATTGGGGGGTAGAAAAATTTAAAGAGGTACTTTTAGATTATTATCCCACGCCATTACAAGAACCAAAACCGCTACCTGAATGGAAGTATGAAGATTATTTAGGATGGAACGAACAAGGCGATGGCAGATATTTTCTTGGTATATCGATTGAGAATGGCAGAGTAATTGACAAGATCGGTTTACAACTAAAGACCGCGCTTAAAGAAATTACCGAAGCATATCATCTTCCGATCTATCTCACGCCCAATCACAATCTCCTGTTTACCGAGATTCCTGCGGATTTAAAATCAGAAATTCAAGCTATATTAGATCGCTGTGGAGTTCTATCGCCTGAAAGAATCGATCCGCTCACCCGTTACTCCATGGCTTGTCCCGCTTTCCCCACCTGTGGCTTGGCAATTACCGAAGCTGAAAGAGCTTTACCTAGCGTAATCGAACGGTTAAGAGCTTTACTCGATCGCTTAGATTTAAGTGATGAAAAATTTGTGACTCGGATGACAGGCTGCCCCAATGGTTGCGTTCGTCCCTATATGGCAGAATTGGGCTTTGTCGGAAGTGCTTGGAATGAGTATCAGGTATGGCTAGGAGGATCTTTTAACTCTACTCGGTTGGCACAGCCATTTATCCAACGCATACACATTGATAAGTTAGAGGAAGGTTTAGAGCCGTTATTTGCTTATTTTAAGCGCGATCGCCTCGATGGGAATGAAGGTTTCGGCGATTTTTGCGATCGCAAGGGCTTAGATAATTTAAGAGAGTTTAGTGCTAGTTACATTCCCGTTCCGGCTTTAAACGATCTAGCAAACGATCCAGCAATGGATTTAGTGAAGGATCGACGCCGTAGAATTACGCTTTCCCCTTTAGTCTACGACCAACTACGATCTGCTTCTAGCAGCCATAATAAATCTATGAAGGAAATAGTCGAAGCCGCGATCGCTAACTATCTCGATTCGCTGAATATCAATTAAAATAGCTCCCAAAATAGCTCAAATATCTTATAAAAGCTGCAATATTATGGAATGGCAACAAGTCGAAAATAATTTTGTGTTGGCACCAACTCAGCCGAAAGGAGTTATCCATTTTTTAGGTGGAGCTTTTTTTGCTGCTGCCCCACATATCAGTTACAGTCGCGTTTTAGAAACCTTGGCACAAGCTGGTTATGTCATTGTTGCTACTCCTTTTACCAATAGTACTTTCGATCATCGTCAAATTGCGATCGATGTCCATAAATCCTTTAAGCGCACCCGAAGCAAGCTATTTTTAGACTATTTTCCGATATTTGGCATGGGTCATAGCATGGGTTGTAAAATTCACCTGCTGATTAGTTGCCTTTATCCGAGCGAGCGATCGGGGAATATTTTTATTGCCTACAATAACTACGGTGTCAAGCAGTCAATTCCTTTATTTAAAGAATTTTCAGGAACGATTCCCGAAATGGCAATCATGGAGTTTATACCTTCACCACTGGAAACAATGGAGCTAATTAATCAAAGGTATGAAGTTGAGAACAATCTTCTGATTAAATTTATAGGTGATGATATTGATGAAATTGCCGTGTTAGCATCCCAATTGCAGCGCAAATTTAATAAAAAAGTTAGCGTCCAAACCCTTCCTGGTACTCATATGACTTCAATGGGTAAAGACTTAAAATGGGAAGCGGGAAAAAGTTTTACTCCTGTAGATGCGGTATTTCAATGGATTAAGCAAGGTATGCACAAGGATAACTCTACCTTGGAGCAGACTTTGATCGCATGGTTGCGATCGCCAAAATTCTCAAATCAAACTAATAAGATTTAAAATCAACTCTTAAACCTTTCATGGGCATGATTTTTACTGAGCTGCGATCCTTTCTAAATCCCGTTTTACCTCAAATGCCAACTCGCGATTACTGGGATCGGTGGTTAATGCCTTATTTAAAAATATTTCTGCTTCTCGAAACTTGGATTTCAACAATAATTCCGTTCCCCAGCGATGATAGGTTACTGCTTGCCAATGGATGACTTCGGTTGATTTAGGAAATCTGGCTCTCATTCCTTCAGCTACGGCGATCGCTACAATATATCGGCGTTGTTTGAGTAAATCCTGAAGGCGGCGCAGGGTATCGAGTTTAAGTCTGAGTTCGGGATCGGTGGCGATCGGATCGACTTGCTGGCGGACATCTCTGGATTTAACATCTGGATTAACTGGAAACCTAACCTCAACTTTAACTTTAGATGGATTAGAAGTATCTGTAACTGTGGACTTGGCAGGTCTAGCTAGATCGGGCGACTTCGTACTTGAATATGTATTAGCAACTTGGCGGGGGATCAAACCCAATTCCAGATCTTTGAGAATTTGATAAGCCTGCTGTACCAATCGAAACTTATCCGCCGCCGCAGGATCGTTTTGATTTAGATCGGGATGATACTTCCGCGCTAACCGTCGATAGGACAACTTAATATCTTCTAAAGACGCGCCCCGCGATAATCCCAATAATCGATAACATTCAGACTGTTGCATTCTTCCAATTACTGAGGTTTTTTACGAATGGAGTAACTGCCATTTTTCAATTGTGACGATCCTTTATTCGCTTCTACTAATTTCATAAATTTTTCTAAAGCTTCTTCCTTAGTAGCATATTCAGCAATAACATGAGCTTTATGGGGAGTTTTTAGATCGAGAATAACTTGATACATGATGATTTTAACTACCAAGGACTGCCGACTATAGTAAACCCCGCCCAATAAAAAGGATGAGATAAGTCAAGATTAATTGGTAAAGCCGCAGGTAGCAAAATTGACGTGCCTCTGACGCTTCTGATGGTTCCATCTTTGAGTGTAACTTCTTTTTTGAGCATAGATAATTGTGCCTGCCGCAATCCTTCAGCTTTAATTGTAATTTCAGGTCGGTTCATTTGCTTATAAAACTCACTCATTAAGGATAATGTACCCTCATCGCTGACTTGCCATAAACTTGCTAAAATCGATTTTACGCCCGATTCAAATGCTAATCCTGCAAATCCCAACTCATCTGCTTCATCACCAGTAGCAGTTTGGCAAGCACTTAAAACCAAAAGCTCCACATCTTTCCAGCCCAAGTTACGAATTTGACTGGGTCTAAGTTGCTCGTCGCCCCAAAGCTGAATGTAGGAGTCACCACCGGAAACAAATGTAGCATGGGTGGCTAAGTGAATAATGCCATAGGGGGTTTGATTGCGTTGATTTGTAAGATTACTGAGATTAAAATTTTGATTGAGAAATGAAACTCCATTCCAATTATCGCTTACGACTTTAACCTCCAGAGGGACGGCGGGAAGGGGCTTGAGGTTGGGATTATTAAATTCTGAGGCACCCATAATTAATGCCTGGACTTGGCGGAGATTGCGATATCGACTATCAACCAAATTTAAGCTCGGAATTAGACCTAAGCTGTATTTTTCCACCATGAATTTTTTACCATCATGAAAAGCGGCTATAGGGCGATCGCGCAGACCTTCAGGCATCTCAAACATGACGGTATCTATTTCTTGCTTGATTAATTCGGCATCCATTGGAGCCACTAGCCACTGATAGAGTTTTTGGGC
>CAZLKI010000062.1:6822-8926 GCA_964560035.1 uncultured Synechococcus sp. | reverse complement strand
CCCGTAAAAGCGAAGATGAAAGTGGCAGGTGTACCCGTAATTTGGTTGCCAATCCCCGCCGCATTTACCCCAGATGAAAAGCCAAGGGAATATACTTCAGCACCAACTGCTGTGAGTGCAGTGCCAGCATTAGCTAGGCTATTTGAAGCCCCATAATAAATGTTAAATACGCGATTGTCGCCAGTATTGGCTAAGTTTCCAAAGCCAAAAGTAAAAGCTGAACCCTGATCTAAAGGACCATTATTCACAAAATCTCGATTGAGTGTAGATGGCGTGATGGCAGTATTAGTAGCTAGGGGATTGACATTACCAAAGCCATTGTTGCTGGAGTAAATGACGTTAGTTGCCCTTTCTCTTCCCTGCACGGTTACAAATTCTCTAAATTCAGTTGGGGGTACATCCCAATCTTGGGTGCGATTGTAGCGGACATCAGAAACAGTTCCTTCGCTAATATTAGTGAGTGTAACTTGATTTCTGAATAAATCTATAGTTTCAGGCGATGGCGCATAGCTTTGAGTAATCTTCAAAATAGGAGAACTTCTAAGAACAGTCGTAGTTGAGACAGTAGTAGGAGTAGAACTCCAGTTAGTAATCTTTAAGTTGCCGGGGTTAGGATTATCGGGGGATGCACCTCCAGCAATGCCATTTGCCGATACGCCAAAACCTTCACAGAGACAACCGGGTGCGATCGCATCTCCAACTCCATCTAGTAATATGCCCACCGCACCTGCGGCGGTAATGGGATCTAAATCCCCTGCACCTCTTATACCAATGCTAATTTTACCTGAGGTAATGACGGCACCAAGGGTGGGAATTAGAATTTCACCACTAGCACTAGAAAGATTAATATTGCCAGCCGCTAGCCATTCTGTCCGATTCGCGCCGAGGTTACCTGTATCTATGCGTCTAGCTGTAATATCTCCAAAGGCTGTGATGCTGATATTGCCACCCTGGGATGCGCCTTTGGTATTAATTGTGCCTGCGGTAATACTGCCATTAAAGCTAGAAATACTAACTGCTCCACCCGTAAAACCCACATTACTGCTAAAGGAATCACTTGGCACAGTCCGAATATCGCCTGTAAAAACGATATTATTATTTGCCTTAACTGTGACATCTCCGCCCACAGTAATTTCAGATCTAGAAGTATCGATGCTAATGCCACTGATGCCACCATTCACACTGGCGATATTAACTGTGCCACCGCTAAGTATATTGGAAAAATTGATATCTTGACTGGCGCTTAAAGTCAATAAGGTTCCCGCGTTGAAATTTGCATCATCGACATCTCCTGTAATAGAGATCGCTCCGTTTGCCGAACTAATTTCACTATTAGAAGATGTAACAGATGAATTAAAGTTGATATTGCCTATTGTTTTGATAATAGAACCAATCTGGGCGTTATTAGCATTTACAGTCAAAGAGTTAAGCGGGGTAATACTACCCACAGCGCCAGTAAGAGAGACGTTTCCAGTATCTGCTGCCAAAATTACATTTGATGCCCCATCAAGCTTACTGTCAGATCTCTCAAAATTAATATCGCCACCACCAGAGCTAATCGTGATGTTACTACCTGTGGGAAGCACTACTGATGTATTGAAATTAATATCAGCATTTGTCGATACATTGCCTGCGAAGGTTGTTGTGATTCCTGCAAAGTTTGCTCGATCGGTTGTCAGGGTAATCTTACCGCCACTACTGGGATTTGGAGAATTGGATGAAAAAGCGATCAAGCTTCCAGTCAGACTTGGTATAGGTGTAACTAGAGTTCCGATCGCGATCGTGGAGTTAGTCCCACCTGTTGTGAGTGTGATATTTCCTCCGTTGCCCGTGGTTCCTAACTGCGAAAACGAAGGTGCTAAAATTCCCAAACCGACATTGATATTGCCATTTAGCGTACTAAAGTTGATGTTTCCTGCATTCTTAGCATTACCCGCAAAAGTTGCAGAAGCCGAAGTCACATCACCTAAAACATTAATATTGCCGTTAGTGGTATTTACGTTAATATTTCCTCCCGTCTCCGTATTCCCCTGCGCCACTGCCGAAGTTGAAGATATTCGTCTGGCTGAAATATTTCCCGTGGCATCAATTTTTATATCTCCAC
>CAZLKI010000062.1:0-6722 GCA_964560035.1 uncultured Synechococcus sp. | reverse complement strand
AGTATCGATCGCCCCTGAGGTTATATTATCTTGAGCTAGGATCCTGACCGAACCTGCTGTAGTTCCTAGGGTAGTGTTGGTAGCAATATTGCCTGTATTTACACTGCCACGGGAATCAATTGTGATATTTCCTCCATTACCTGCGGGGGTTCTGGTGTCGATATTACCTGTTTGAATGTTGCCTGATAGCGAAGTATTAGGGTTGTATTGATTAGTAAGAACAACTTCGCCATTGGGAGCAGCGATCGTGACATTACCAATATTTATATTTGCACTCGTAGGAACACCTAAAATAGCTGTAGTAATACCTGCCCTAATATCTAAAGTAGGCTTAGTGCTACCGTTAATGCTAACAGTACTGAGTCCATCAGACAGCGTAAAAGTCTCGGCAATAAAGTTAGACGTATCCGCGCCTGTAATTGTAATATCACCAGGAATAGTTACTTGTCCACCTGCCAGAATATGCAAAGATGCTCCAGTATAGGAAGCTAAACTGAAATCACCACCTACCTGAAAAACAGGATCGAAGGGACTAAATAGATTTCCTAAACTGCCATCTAGTTTCTCGATCCTAAAATTACCACCCACAAAGTAGCGAGCATCACCATTCACAGTATTGGCAGACTTTAAAATCATATCTGCACCAGAAAACAAGCCACTCGCAGGATTATTCAAAGCAAAAATATCTATGTTCTTATTGCCTTGAATCGATAACTTTGTTCCTGCATTTGCGATAAAGGGAGTGGCGATCGTATCTCTGATTATGACCGTATCTTCTGCCCGTAAGGTTAAATCCTTGGAGGTTTGCAGTTGCGAGTTGACTAAAGTTAAATTTTTATCAGCATTAAGAATACCCGAACCAGCATTGATACTATTAACGACTACATCGCCTGTCTTTATAGGTAGGTTGGCACCAGTTAAAACCACATCACCATTAGCATTAATACTTAAATCTGTAGCCCTTTCTAGGTTTCCCCCAGTCAATAGTTGGGGTAGGGTTAAAATTGATAATCCCCAAGGATTAACACTCAGGTTCGGATTGGGCTGAAATTCTAAACCAATTACATCCCCAACTTGGCTCAGCCTAACTAATGTTTCACCAGGTACAGAGGTTAAGGTGATCTGTCCGTTAGGAGCAGAAAGAGTACCTGTACTAACAACAGTTCCACCTAAAAAATTAATATCTTTACCTGTAGCTAAATCCGCCGTATTAATAATTGCCCCCAGTTGTGACATCGTAAAGGCAAAACTATTGGGATTACCAACCAAAGTCGCGTAGTTATTTGCCCCGATCGCATTAAAGAAATTAGTCCCAAACCCAATCCCATTCGCAGTGGTCGCCGTAAACGCACCCGCCACATTCAAACTAGCATTATTTCCGAATATAATTCCCGCAGGATTCATCAAAAAAAGATTGGCATTACTACCTGTAACTTGAATTAATCCATTAATAACTGAAGCATCACCGCCGACAACCCGACCTAAAATATTTTGGATATTGGGATTAGAAAGAAAATTAGCAATTTGATTGGAATTTAAGCCAAATTGTTGAAAGCTATGAAAAAGACTAGCGCGATCGCCAGAGAGTTGACCACCAGTGATATCAAGGCGATTACCAATGCCATTTACAACTGTATTTGTGCCATCGCTAGCAGGAGTAATAGTCTGAGCCAAACTAGGGTTAACTAAACCGATTAGGGGAAAAATCGCCAGCAATGCAGATAGTCTAGCCATATAGTTCTCTCTATAATGTTTGCTTTGAAGAATATCATGGCAGCATCGAGCCTGAAATTACGATTCTTTTCAATATTTCAATATTTTAGGACTCGCACCAATCACGATTACAATCAAATTAATTTAAACTACTAAAATAAAACCCCGATAACTTAAGGGTTACAGGGTTAAAACGTAGATGGGGGAAGGGGGACTTGAACCCCCACGACTTATAAGGTCAATGGATTTTAAATCCACAGCGTCTACCATTCCGCCACTCCCCCAATGCAGAGCTTTGTTATTCTACTGCAAACTTGCGAGATTGCACCATAATTCTCACAATAAGTTCTCTAGGTAAAAATATACCTTAAAATTTATGCTAACTTTAATAAGTGCCAAATCAAATGCCAATATGCAAATTAAAGACCCTACGAATAATCCTTCCTTGCGTACGGAAAAAAGAAATAAGCCTGCTGCAATTGTCTCATCTACCCAACAAATCTCGATCTTAGATTGGCTTGCCTCCACAGGTCGACTTATAGCGCGCGAATCAAACGCCTTTGACTATAGAGAGGATGTTGAAGATTTGCAAGAATTAATAGTTGGCGATGATGCTAGATATACAGACGAAGAGGAAGAGGAAGAAGATATGGGAAATGATGAAGAAGAGGATCTTGATTAGAAAAATTGCCAATGATGTCAAATCCAGAGCCAGATACTCCTCAAGCTTCTAGTTCAGTTATAAAATTCCCTTCTGGAGATCTACTATCCATCCTAGCTTTAACAGTAGTTGGGCTGATGGCTTTACTCCTTCAACTCTACAGTCAACCGTATCGTAATCCTTTTTTATCTTTATTGTCTTGTTCTGTAGGTGTAATTGTAGCTGGAAGTTTCTCAGTACCGCTACTACAAAAACTTAAAGCAGGTCAAGTAATCCGTGAAGATGGTCCTGAGAGCCATTTAAAAAAAGGCGGAACTCCAACTATGGGCGGTGTTTTTGTGGTTCCTGTAGGCTTGTTGGGATCTTTAATATGGACTGGGTTTAATCCTGAGGTTATTGGTGCTTGTTTGCTAACTTTGGGTTTTGGGATTGTTGGCTGGCTTGATGATTGGCAAATTTTACGCTACAAGTCTAATAAGGGAATTTCACCTCGTACCAAATTAGCTTTACAAGCATTGTCTACTCTTGTTTTTTGCGGTTGGGTTGGTTTTGTCCATCCAGAACTTACTACTGTTAACTTACCGTTTAATCTAGTTCTGCCTTTGGGTATTCTATTTTTCTTGCTGATTGCATTTGTGCTGATTGGGGCAAGTAATGCGACTAATTTGACTGACGGATTAGATGGCTTGGCAGGTGGAACTGGGGCGATCGCGCTGATGGGCGTAGGTTATTTAATAGCTCAGGGTTTATCTTTTAATACTTATAACGGAGATTTAACAATCTTTTGTACTTGTATGAGTGGGAGTTATCTGGGCTTTTTATGGCATAACCGCAATCCCGCTCGTGTTTTCATGGGAGATACTGGCTCTCTGGCTTTAGGGGGAGCAATCGCGGCGGCTTCTATACTGGGCAATATGCTGTGGGGCTTGCTAATTGTGGGAGCGGTTTTTATTTGGGAAGCAATTTCGGTGATCTTGCAAGTAGGTTATTACAAGGCTACTAAGGACGAACAAGGTAAAGGTAAAAGATTGTTTAAGATGGCTCCCTATCATCATCATCTGGAACTAAGCGGTTGGAGTGAGAACCAAGTAGTAGGAATTTTTTATATCGTGCAAAGCCTATTGGTAGCAGTGGCGATCGCTTTGAGCTTATTTTCTAGTGCTAACTGAGAAAGTTTAGGAGTAGATACCCAAAAATATTTTATCTTTGTAGACATTAAGATTCGCTCCACACGTTGTATGCTCAGATTGTCAACTAGATCAGCAGGTGGGCATAGTCATGTTCTTGTTCGTCAAAAAGTATGCGATCGCCTTTATAGTTACTCTTTTTACAGCTTTAGTTTTTGCCAACTTTACTTCACCCTTTGTCTCGTCTCAATCGGGATCGGTAAATGTGCAAATACTGGCTATTAACGATTTTCACGGTAATTTAGAGACGGGTAATCTGAGTATTACGCTGCCAAATCAAACTGTGATTCCCGCAGGCGGAGTGGAATATTTAGCCAGTCATATCCAAAAACTGCGTTCTACCAATCCAAATACAGTGGTGGTTTCGGCTGGGGATTCAATTGGCGCGAGTCCATTGCTTTCAGCTTTCTTTCATGACGAACCTGCGATCGCGGCACTAGATCGAGTGGGTTTAGATTTAAATGCTGTGGGCAATCATGAGTTTGACCGAGGGATCTTGGAACTATTGCGAATGCAAAAAGGCGGATGTCACCCGATCGATGGCTGTAAAGTCGAACAGTTTACGGGAGCTAAATTTAAGTTTCTCGCCGCCAACGTGATTGATAAAAATACTGGCAAACCGATATTTCCTGCCTATGCGATTCGGGAGTTTGAGGGTGTAAAAATTGCTTTTATTGGCATGACTTTAGAGGGTACGCCTAAAATTGTTTCGCCTTCAGGCGTGGCAGGGTTGGATTTTAGGAATGAGGCAGATACGGTTAATGCTCTAGTTCCCGAATTAAAAAAAGCTGGGGTCAAAGCGATCGCGGTCATAATTCACGAAGGCGGACTGACAACGGGTAGTTATAACGAATGTCCAAATATTTCTGGAGCGATCGTCGATATTGTCAAACGGACAGATCCAGAAGTGGATTTATTTATCACTGGACATACTCATCAAGCTTATAACTGCATCGTGGATAAACGCCTTGTCACCAGTGCCGCCTCCTTTGGCAGACTGATAACTGCCATTAATCTGACGCTCGACCGCGCTACGGGGAACATTACCAAATTCAGGGCTAATAATTTAATAGTCAATCACGATCTGCCTAAAACCAATGAATTAACTCAGCTAATTGCTAAATATCAAACTGTTGCCTCACCTCTGGCAAATCGCGTAATTGGCTCCATTCGGGCAACTATTGCTCGGAGTGTAAATAAGGCGGGAGAATCGGATTTAGGAAAAGTAATAGCCGATGCTCAATTAGATGCAACTAAAACCGATCTGACAGGTAAAGCCGTAATTGCATTTATGAATCTGGGCGGAATTCGTGCCAATTTAACCTATATTGATGGCAATGTTACATACGGTCAAGCTTTTACGGCGCAACCTTTTGGTAATAGCCTAGTCACTATGACTTTAACAGGAGCGCAAATTAAAAACCTATTAGAGCAACAGTTTGATAATCCGATCGTGGGACAGAATCGAATTTTGCAAGTTTCCCAAGGGTTTACTTATACGTGGAATCCTGATGCCCCGATCGCTAACAAGGTCAGTAACATCAAACTCAACGGTCAGCCCATTAATGCCAATGCAGATTATAGAATTACGGTTAATAGCTATCTGGCGGATGGTGGGGATAATTTTGCAGTGCTGCGAGCAGGCAGAGATCGGATGGTGGGAGTGGTTGATATCGCAGCATTAGAATCATATTTGCAAGTGCGATCGCCCCTAGAATTAAGTCCTATCAGTCGGATTAAGCTTAATTAATTATTAATTAAAGTCATAGACTAAAACTTTGTAAATACAAACTCAGTTTAATTTAATATAGACTAAAAAATAATCAATACATATCTAAATTTAGTAAATATAGGATAATTTGTTGCTAATGCAGACTAAAAATTTATCAATACAGATTGAAGCTTTATTAATACAGACTAAGTTCTTATTAACTAGAAAATGGATTAGGTTATTATTTTCCATATTGTTAGGTTTAGCGATCGCTTTAGGCTTAAATTTTCCACTTTGGAGTCAATCTTTATCCGATTCAAGACCAGAATTGAGAGGGGTTTGGCTGACAAATGTTGATAGTGATGTCCTTTTATCGCGTCCAAAGCTAGAACAGGCAATTAATAGGCTAAAAGGCTTGAACTTCAATACGATCTATCCGACAGTTTGGCATGAGGGGTATACGCTTTATCCCAGTACTGTAGCGGAAAAATCCTTTGGTAAAATGATTCGTCCAGAACCAAACTTGCAAGGTCGAGATATGCTGTTAGAGGCAGTAACAATGGGACACCAAAAGGGTTTAGCCGTGATTCCGTGGTTTGAATTTGGATTGATGTCCGAAGAGAAAGCCGATCTAACTCTCAAATATCCCCAATGGCTGACAACCCGAAAAGATGGTTCTAGTGTCTTTGTCTATGGCGATCGCGGGCAACATCGATTTGTCTGGATGAACCCATTGCGTCCTGAAGTCCAAGATTTAATTGTGAATTTAATTACTGAAGTTGTCTCTAAATATGATGTCGATGGCATTCAGTTAGACGATCACTTTGGAATGCCCGCCGAACTTGGCTACGATGATTTTACGATCGCCTTATACAAGCAAGATCACGATGGCAAACCTCCTTCAGACAATCCTAAAGATGCGGAATGGACGAGGTGGAGATCGCAATCCATTACAAATTTAATGGTAAAAGTATCTACGGCAGTGCGGGCAATTAAGCCCAAATGTATAATTTCACTTTCTCCCAATCCCAAAGACTTCTCCTACGAAAACTATCTCCAAGACTGGTATCAATGGGTACGAATGGGGCTTTTAGATGAATTAGTAATTCAGGTTTATCGTTCGGATATGGCGGGTTTTCAAAAGGAATTAATGAGTCCAGATCTAATCGAAGTTCGCAAAACTATCCCTGTAAGTATTGGTATTCTCACGGGATTACGCACCCAAAATGTGAATATAAAACAAATAGAAGCACAGGTTAAAGCTACTCGGAGTATGGGATTTCAAGGTTTCTCTTTCTTCTTTTATGAAACTCTAGGCGATCGCGATCGGGCTTTTAAGGCTCTATTAAGTTCAAAAAATATTAAAACCCCATCATAATCAAAAAAAAGCTGAGTCAACTAAAACCCAGCCCATATAAAAAGTCAGAATAAGAAATAATCTAGTTTACTG
>CAZLKI010000061.1:0-12806 GCA_964560035.1 uncultured Synechococcus sp. | reverse complement strand
AATACAGGCTGAGTTGGATCGGTAATTTCGTAAACGATTACATCACCCACGCGCTCTAAACCGATAAAGGCATAGGTACGATTGTTAATCACGCCTACTACCACACCCTCTGGCTCAGGTCCTTTATTATCACTACGAGTATCAAATCCTGTAACGGTACCATCGGAGTTAAATAGAGTTGGGGCTAATTCAGCGGTAATACGTTCGAGTTGATCGCCACTATCAAACACTAAATTATTGGCAGAGTCACGGATGGAGAACGATCGCCCGCCAAAAGTCACGATTTGCTCGAATTCAGGATCGGCATCGGTATTACCCGTGGCATTACTTACCGTCAAGCGACCTAGATTAGCTATATTTTTTAAGTTAGCAGCATCAGGGAAAATAGCTGGGTCTAAAGTATAGGTAGCTGCACCAACTCGTACTTCTTCAGCAAATCCAGTATAGTCACGGGCATCGCCTTCATTGGCAGTGATGTAGTAGGTTTGACCATTTGCTACAAAACTAGCGATCGCATCGGGTTGATATACGCCAAATATGGGATAGTTTTGGATGTTGATTCTACCTGTAGTAGCGGTGAGGTCGCGATCGCTGGCATCTAGTCCGTTATTTTGCAGACTGATAATGCCTAGAACTGTAGGTGTGGGCTCGGAAGCTGGAATAAAGGTTCCAGTGGCTTGGTCGATGGCAATTCCAGCAACTGTAAAGTCATTGTCATTAATTACGGCAATGGTATTGCGATCAATAAAGGTCAGACCTTCGACTTTTTCGACCGTGTTGTAGCCTGCTTCGGTCAAATCCACATACAAAGACTTGCGAATCGGGTTTACGCCAGCCGCCGCTAATTCAGCCGTGGTTAGTTGATCGACGCTCTTGCCATTAATTAAGGCAGGAAGGCTAGAAATATCCGTGGCATTACCAAGGCTAAAGCGATAAATCTTTTTCTGAATATCCCCGATCGCATCAGTAGCAATAGAATCATCATCGCGCTCGACAATTAAAAATTCACCATTCCCGATCGCCACAGCATCCCCAACCTTATCGGCGCGCGTATCATCGGCGTTAGCAGCAGGAGGGTTATCGAGAATGTAAATAAACTGGCGAGTAGCCTTGGTAATTGGATCGAACTCGACAATCCGAATATTTTGCGAACTATTAAGAGTGGCATTACTCAAACTTGCGGGATTACGGATCGGACTTTGAACAAAAGCGAGGAGCTTACCATCTTGCAACGCCACTGCTTCAAATCCACGATTTTGACGGCGTTGACCCAATACTTCTGGTAAAACTTCAGTCCCGAAAGTACCTACTGGCTGACCTGCTGCTGCCGCCGTACCAATGGGAACGAAGCGTTCGATTAAGACTCCAGTGGAGTTAAAGTTATAAATTGCCGGACGATATTCATCTACTAACCAGAAGCTACCGTTAGTCGGATCGACCACAATGCCCTCAAGGTCGGCACCTAAAGGATCGCGAGGCAGTACATTTCCCCGTAGATCTACAGGAACTTCGTCGTTAAATGCCTGATTGGCATTGGCGCTAATGGCAGTATTAGGACGACCAGAGAGGTTATTGCCTAAAGAATCCTTAAGCTGAATGCGTTGGGTAATTGCCAGATTGCCAGTAGTTTGATTTAGTTCAAACCTGACGATTTCAGGCGTAAAGTTAGGCAAGAAGAAGGGGCGATTGATCCCAGTAGGATCGCCATTTGGTCCGCGATCGGTATTGGTAATAAACTTCAAGTTACCATTTGCGGCAATGCCATCATAGGTCAGTCCAGAGAAGCCACCTAAAGGAATACTTTGCCCAGCGGCGGTGTTACCCAGTGAAGGTAAATTAGTAAACTCATAGGTTTTTAGTCCTGTAACCGTAGGCTGATTGAAGTTCTTTAAGCCCAAGGGTAAAATGTCGACAATCCTGGCGTTATCTATGTCGAGGATCGCGATCGCATTGTTTTCTTGAAGTACAATTTGAGCGGTTCTACCATTAGGATCGATGGCGATATACTCTGGCTCTAAATCTTGAGCGACAGTAGCATTGGGTCCAAAGATTCTGACTCCAGCCGCCCGCAGGGCATCAATTTGACTGTTAAAGGCAGTAAATGTCGCAGTTTGTACCGTAGCAGTAGCAACGCCATTGGTAATGTTAATAATACTGATCGAACCCTCTGGATCGAAGGAATTTGCTTGGTTATAGCTATTAGGTTCGCCTTCGTTTGCCACCAAGACTTTTTTTCCATCGGGAGTAAATGTCAGTTGATCGGGTAAGAAACCGACTTCTACAGCTTTCAAAAATGCTCCATCTGCCGCATTATAAAAACTTACTTGACCAATTTGCTGAGCCCCCGTAGCTATGACACGAACCGCATAGGCTACGGCGACAATCCCATTGCTCACTGCAACACTATTAGGAAGAATTTCGCTACCCGCCGCCGCCGTAAATCCAGGAGACAAAGCACCTGCTAAGGCAAGAGCTCCAGTTGGACTGACGCTAAAGATTTCTACAGTGTTTCCTGCAACTGTAAATAGGCGATCGCTGGCTGGATCGAAAGCAGGAATTTCTGCCCCATTAGTACTGGTGATAGTTCCAACTCTAGTTAAAAAGCTATTGGTATTGTTAGCGATCGCAATATTTTGACTGATCGTAGTTCCCAAAGCAACCCCCGCACTCGGAGTAGCAATTGTTAAAATCGCAGTTTCCGTACCTTCGGCGATCGCATCATCAGCCACAATAAAAGTAACAGACCCAGTTGTCTGACCGCTTGGAATGGCGATCGTGCTGCTAGTTAGATAAAAATCTCCAGCCGTGATGTCAGTTCCCGTTACGCCAAGACTTACCGTTTGTGCGCTAGTTAAAGCACTAGAAGCAGTAGCAGTAACCGTAATCCTAGAAGTATTTGCCTCAGAACCAGTATTGCTACTTACACTTAGATTTACAGTAGGAAGGGTCGGTGCAGGTGGGGTTACTGGTGGAACTACTGGAGGAGTGACAGGAGGATTTACAGTACTACCAGTAAAATAGTTGCCAGGACTGCCAATATCGCCACCTGTGGAGGTACGAGAATTTTGGTTGTCTCCCAAGGCTGATAATACCCAAGCCGAGTTGATTGTAGTTGCGTCTAGATTAGTTAATGGGGTAGTACCGCTTACATTTAGCGCTCGAATTGTGCCAGGGATAGTTTCATCATTATAGGTAAGGCGATCGACTAATTGCCCAGTTGCATCATAGATATTAAGCTCGTCCGCCCTTCCTATAGCTTGGTTAGAACCACCAATTACCCTAACTATAGGTGCTAAATTCCACACACTACGGAATGCTCCTGCTTCGCTCTCAGTTAAAATTACCGATTCATTTGGCTGCACGATCCCAAATGCACTTAAGGAGAAGGAACCAGCCGTACGTGTATTATCGTCAAAGCTCCAACCTGCAAAGTCTATGGGCGCAAGACCGATGTTAGTAAGCTCGACAAATTCACCATTATTACCAGAGTATAAATACTCAGTAATTTGGATCGAAGGAGTTGGGATAACTGGTGGGACTGGTGGAACTATAGGAGGAGTTGGAGGGATAACTGGGGGTGCGGCAATTGGCGTACTTGAGACATTAATATTGTCAATCCCAATCCACTCGTCGCTACCTAAAGCATTAGCGGTGATAATTCTGACCTGAACCTGCGCTTGGTTATTGGCAGCAGAGGGTAAAACCGCCGAAACTGTAGTAGTTAAGGTTGCCAAGCTCGGACCCGAACTGGCATCAGCAACAAAACCAGCCGAAATATTTATAAAATCCCCCGTAGTTCCAACTCGATATTGTAGAGCAATTGGTTGGATCGAATTATCGGTAGAACCATCGAGATCCCGCAAAAGGTAATTTACAGATACGTTTTGAACACCCGTGGTATTGAGATATAGAAGTAAAAAAGGTGCGCCCGCAGTTCCAGATCCTTGAAGTGCCACAACAGGATCGGAAATTTCAAATTCCGCGACTCCACCCGTTGTAAATGTATTGGGATTAGTTTGATTGGCATTTACATCGACAACCCCTGTGCCCTCAGCCAAAATCGTCTGTGGATCGATACCAGTAAGACCATCTCCACGAAAACCAACAATGCTCGGAACGTTGTCCCAGTTATCATCAACGCTTATTAGACCTGTATCTGTCCAGTTTTGACTGAAAGGATTGTTAGCAAGGGCAAAGTAAACAGCACTCATTTAGAAAACCTCTATGTGTTTATACTGATGCAAATTAATGCAAAAACTGGGATCGCAGATCGCCTAGCCCTTCAACAATATAGAAGTTTGGTTAATCTAATAATAAGAACTTCTTAAGAACCAGTTAAGGAAAGTATAAAGTGTTACAAACAACAAAACTTAATCATTAAGACAACAGCAGATAAACCTCGTCTAAAACGTCTCTGTTATATCTTTGTACGAGCGGGAAATAAATTAATTTTAAGAAATTTTGCAAATTAAGTTGACACAATACCACTCACTGCATATATTATAGAGTTCGCTGTATTTTAGTCCGAATAGTAGTTTAGGTTAAAGTAATGGTATTAACTTTTTATAAAAGCAAGGGGAGATAAGTATTAGTGGCTCGCATTGCAGGCGTTGACCTTCCTAGGGATAAGCGCATCGAAATTGGGTTGACATATATATTTGGCATTGGCTTAGCTAGTGCTCAAGCGATATTAGAAGCAACCAACGTCAGCCCTGACACTAGGGTTAAGGATCTCAGTGATGCTGAGGTAACTTCATTGCGTCAAGAGGTAGAAACAAATTATCAAGTAGAAGGTGACCTCCGACGATTGGAAGGACTCAACATCAAGCGACTTATTGATATTGGTACCTACAGAGGGAGACGGCATCGACTAGGTTTACCTTTAAGGGGACAGAGAACTAAAACCAACGCTCGTACCCGCAAGGGAGTTCGTAGAACTGTGGCAGGTAAGAAGAAAGCACCAAGTAAGAAATAGAGCGATCGCTTTCAAGGTTCAACCCCAAGGGTTTCCATTCCTCAAGTTGCTCGAATCTAAGGTCAAAAATCCAAAGTCAAGAATCCAAAATTAAGAATCCAAAAATCTAAATAAATATGGCTCGTCAACCCACTCGGCGTACTGGAGTACGCAAGACAAAACGTAATGTTCCCAATGGCGTTGCGTACATCCAATCAACCTTTAACAACACCATTATTACGATCGCCGATACTGGTGGAGATGTAATATCGTGGGCATCTGCAGGTTCTAGTGGCTTTAAAGGTGCTAAAAAAGGTACGCCCTTTGCGGCTCAAACTGCGGCTGAAGGCGCTGCCCGTCGCGCGATCGATCAGGGTATGCGTCAGATTGAAGTTATGGTGTCTGGACCTGGTTCGGGTAGAGAAACTGCAGTCAGAGCTTTACAAGCAACGGGCTTAGAAATCACACTTATCCGTGATATCACTCCTATTCCCCATAACGGCTGCCGTCCTCCCAAACGTCGAAGAGTATAAATTCAGGGCGGATGGTTTTAGAGCTTAATACCCTCAAGAGTACGGCTTTAAGTCTTTCCATCCTAAAACCTCCACACCGTAAGTTTTTTCATTTTTTAAGCGATCGCCAAGTTTTTTGAATTAGTTTGAATCAATTTGAATCAAGTTTAAATCACGGATAAAACAGGATTTGAACGCATATTCTCAAAAAACAATAGCGAAACGTGTCAGTTCTCCTGAGTTAATTAATACAGATATGGCTAACTTTCAAGTCGAATGCATCGGGTCTTATACAGACAAAACTAACAGTCAATATAGTAGGTTTGTTTTAGAACCTCTAGAGCGGGGTCAAGCAATTACAATTGGTAATGCCTTGCGAAGGGTACTGCTGTCCAATCTTGAAGGGGCTGCCGTAACTGCCGTAAGGATTGCAGGGGTAAATCATGAATTTGCCACCATTCCGGGGGTACGCGAAGATGTACTGGATTTACTTCTAAATATGAAAGAAGTAATTTTAAAAACCTATAACCCCGAACCTCAAATCGGGCGGCTTGTAGCTAGAGGTCCAATGACAGTGACCACTGGCGATTTTATCTTGCCTTCAGATATCGAAATCGTTAACCCCAATCAGTACATTGCTACTCTTTGTGATGGTGCCGTTTTAGAAATTGAGTTTAAGGTCGAACGGGGCAAAGGCTATAGAGCAATTAAGCGCAGTAAGGACGAAGTTTCGGCGATCGATTTCTTACAGATTGATGCGATTTTTATGCCTGTAACTAAGGTCAAATATACGGTTGAAGATACTCGTACTAGCGATACTGTTTTTAAAGACAGATTAGTTTTAGAAATTACAACTAACGGCAGTCTTACTCCCCAAGAGGCATTAAGTGGAGCGGCAAATATCGTAGTTGGCTTGTTTTCTCCTTTACAAGAAATTACGCTCGTGGCACCAAAAGAGCTGAGACAAGATGAAGAAGATGAGACTAAACAAATTCACATCGAAGAACTCCAACTTTCAGTAAGGGCTTATAACTGTCTCAAACGGGCTCAAATTAATACCGTTAGCGACTTACTAAAATACAGCCAAGATGATTTACTGGAGATCAAAAACTTTGGGCAAAAGTCTGCCGAGGAAGTAATGGAAGCTTTAAGACAGCATCTTGGGCTAACTTTACCTGAAGAGAAAACCCCCAAAGCTAGTTAATGCCGCTAATTAATTTCTAAAGCTTGATTAAATTTTGAATAATTTGAATAAACTAATTACCCCTAAATCCTATGCGCCACCGTTGTCGAACTCCCCAACTTAGTAAACCTGCCGATCAACGTAAGGCTTTACTGCGATCGCTCACCACCCAACTTCTCCTTAGAGGTGAAATCAAAACTACCAGAGCTAGAGCCGATGTAATTCGAGCTACTGCCGATAAAATGATCGGACTTGCCAAAGATGGTTCTCTTCACGCTCGTCGTCAAGCTATAAGTTATCTATTCGATCTATCTGTCAAAGATGGGCAGCCTGTTAAGCCTGTGGTTCAACCAAGAGATACTCCTGATGAGGATAGAGTTAGAAAGCTAGTTGACCTATTATTTGAGCAAGCTCCCACTCGCTATGGCGATCGCCAAGGTGGATATACAAGAATCATTCGGACTGTTAGTCGGCGGGGCGATAATGCTCCAATGGCAGTTGTACAGTTAGTTTAGTCTTAATTTGGATTTGTAGAAAAAACTTCATGAATGCTGAATCCGCTCCAGTTGCTAGCCAGAGAATCGCTCTAATTATTCAATATTTAGGGACGAATTTTCACGGTTGGCAACGGCAAGCAAATAAGCCTAGCGTGCAGCAGACCATCGAAGATGTTTTAACCAAGCTTTGCGATCGTCAGGTTACTTTGCACGGTGCAGGACGTACCGATACTGGAGTTCACGCCTGTGCCCAAGTCGCTCATTTTGATATCATTAGTCCTATACCCGCCGCTAAATGGGCAAAGGTTCTCAATTCAAATCTTCCATCGGAAATTTTAATATGTGAGTCTGCACCTGTGGGCTTAGATTGGCACGCTCGGTTTTCGGCGGCATGGCGGAGATATCGTTATATGATTTTTAACGCTCAGCTACCTAACCTATTTATCCAGCACCAAAGTTGGCATTATCATTTTGATGTTCTCAATCACGAATTAATGCAGCAGGCTTTAACACCAATGTTGGGAAATCATGATTTCTCGGCTTTACAACGGTCGGGTTCTAAACGCGCCCACGGCTGGATTACGGTTAAAGATGCTCTGTGTTGGCGCGATCGCGATTGTGTTTATGTAGAAGTACGGGCAAGTGGCTTTCTGTATGGCATGATCCGACTTTTGGTCGGGCTTTTAGTTGATGTGGGGCGATCGCGGTTGTCAGTTGTCGAGTTTACAAATATTTGGCAACAACGGCGACGCTCTGATGTTAGGTATGCGGCTCCTCCCCATGGTCTTTGTCTGCTTGATATTGGGTATAATGAAAACCCCTTTGTAACTGCCAGTAATTTTTTCAATCCTATCTTTCAATCCTAATAGTTCACCTCCAGTAAATCTATGACTACTCCATTAATTAATCAAAATCGTTCTTACCTCCCGACAAATCCCGATCGCCAGTGGTTTGTTGTAGATGCTGAAGGTCAGCGTTTGGGTAGACTAGCTGTGGCGATCGCCATGATCCTGCGCGGTAAAAACAAACCCATTTATACTCCTCATCTCGATACAGGTGACTTCGTGATTGTGATCAACGCCGAAAAAGTTACAGTTACAGGCAAAAAAAGCGTCCAAAAAATTTACAGACGACACTCTGGTCGTCCTGGCGGGATGAAAGAAGAAACCTTTGACAAGCTCATCAAACGCGTTCCCGAACGGATCATTGAAAAAGCGGTTAAAGGAATGCTACCCAAAAATACCTTAGGTCGCCAACTATTCACCAAGCTCAATGTGTATGCGGGAGCGAGTCATCCCCATGCGGCTCAACAGCCTCAAGTTTTTGCAATCAATACTATTCCAGGAGATAAATAATGCAAGCTACCGATCAATCTAACCGTGCTGTCTATTGGGGTACAGGTCGGAGAAAAACTGCCGTTGCCAGAGTAAGATTAGTTCCCGGTACTGGAGCTATTGTTGTCAATGGCAAGCCTGGTGATTTGTATTTACAATTTAATGCCAGTTATATTGCGGGAGTTAAGGCTCCTTTAGAAACCCTTGGGCTGGAAAATGAGTACGATGTATTGGTTAACGCTCATGGTGGTGGGATTACTGGACAAGCTGATGCAATTAAATTGGGTGTGGCAAGAGCTTTGTGTGAATTATCACCCGAAAATCGTAAACCTTTAAAAGTAGAAGGCTATTTAACTCGCGATCCGAGAGCGAAGGAACGTAAAAAATATGGCTTGGTCAAAGCGCGTAAAGCTCCTCAATACTCTAAACGCTAGATTTTTCTTTTAGTAGATTCAAAATTAATCCAAACGCTCATCATTTAATTGTTGCTAGATTTAATCTTTAAAGTAACTTTTAAGTGGGTGGGCATTTTTGTTTTAAACTATTGCTCTTTAATTAGGTAAGCGATCGCCAAGGTTAAACTTATCCATCCACCGCGATCGTCATAATGGCGGATCATTTGTTGATAGCGATCGGGTTGAGTCAGCCACAAAACTTCTAATCTTACGGGTTGTCCTAATTTAATTTGCGTGGGACAGATCGAAGCTACACCATCGGGTAAAAATAAAGGCTTTACATTTGACTCAATTTTTGAGTGGAGTTCATTCCCAATTTCCGAGATTCTGGTGCAATCTAGCCATTCGGTCTGGGTTGTGAATCGATCGGGCGATCGCCAATCTGCATATAAAGTAACTACTTGGCATTGCCATTTTCCTTGTAATTGCTCCCAGCCGATAATTTGAGACGGATGTGATGTTTGGATCTGGACTTGAGGCGAGTTTTCTGCAAGAGTTTCAGCAAGAGTTTCTCGAATATAAGTAAGTTGACTGAGCTCTCCACTTTTATTAAATAATTGCACCAATCGGCGGCGAGCCTTGCCATCAATCAGCCCTAATTCTGCCCCAAACTCACTGTTAAATCCTAACTGGGTCGAACCCTGCGAAAAAGCTCCATTCTCAAAGAAAAGCACGCTCCGAGCTAAGGAACTATATTCCAAAATCTTCTCTTGAGTTCCTGATGGATAAAACTGGCGAATGGTTTGCTGAATAGTTTTATTCTCATTTCTCCCTTCATCTTGCTCTTCTCCTTGCTCTTTTAAAGTGGTCTCACTCTTGATGTCTTCAATAATCTCTCCAGTCGCTGAAACACGAGTAAAGGAACCCTGCCAACATCCTAAATTTTTAAGTAAGCAATCCCATTGTGATAATGTCATTACTGAGGCGATTATTTTAGTTAAACTAAGCTTCGATCGGAGAAATCGTCTCCCTAAATTTAAACCTAAATTTCAATTAGATTTAATCATAATCATAAATCTGCTTACCGCAACTATAAAATCGTGACTGTAATCTGAGTTACTTAACCAAATCTTTATCTACCTAAACCATTATTTCTGCGAATATAGCTTTTAGAAACGTACTGACTAATTTTTCGAGCTTTCATCTTTACACTTTAATCTTTACACTTTAATTTTTATATGACTAGCCCTAATGATTCTGAACAACCAGTCTTGAAATCCAGTAATCCTAGTCAATCGCTTACTGTCAGTAATAAATCTGAAATTACGACCGCTCAACTCGAACCCTTCGATCAGCCTGTGATTTTACGTCAACCTCGCTTTTGGTCGCGGGCGATCGCTTGGGCGTTAATGGGGATCAGCACGGCTGTAGTAGTATGGGCATCAGTTGCTCAAATTGATGAGGCTGTTCCCGCACAGGGCAAACTCGAACCCGAAGGCACAGTGACCGAAGTTCAAGCCCCCGTAGGTGGAGTGATTAAAGAAGTTTTAGTTAAAGATGGGCAAAAGGTCAAAAAAGGGGAAATATTAGTCCGCCTTGACTCGGAAGCAGCAAACGCACAACTGGCATCCTTAAGCAAAGTGCAGACGGCTTTGACTGAAGAGAATAATTTTTATCGCTCCGTACTGCAAGGGATACCATACTCTGGAGCAACAGCTTTACCTCCCGAACGCCTGACTTTGACCAAAAACCGCGAAGGATTATTAGCCGAAAATCAGCTTTATATCGCTCAATTATCTGGCTCTAATGGTGGGGCGTTATCCTACGAGCAACAACTACGATTACAAGCAATTCAATCGGAAGCTAATTCGCGGATTAATGCAGCCCAACTAGAAGTCAATCAATTACAACGACAGTTAGAACAGGCTCAGTCCCAACTTGTAACCGCTCAAGCCCAATTGCCTGAAGATCAAAAAATATTACAAGATCTGGAGCCACTATTAGCCGAAGGTGGAATTCAAAGAGTGCAAGTAACGCGCCAGAGGCAACAGGTGTTTACCCGCCAATTAGACGTACAGAGATTTAGGCAAGAGGCACAAAGATTACAGGCAGCGATCGCCCAAGCATCTGCCAGAGTTCAAAATACAGTTGCTTTATCCCAAACTGATGTCCTATCGCGGATGTCCGAAAACGATAAGCGTATTGCCGAAATTGATAGCCAGTTAACTAAAATCATCCTAGATAACGATAAACGCCTTGCCGAAACCACAAGCCAGATTATTCAAGCCCAGCAAACGATCCGCTATCAAGATATTACCGCCCCGATCGCTGGAACGGTGTTTGACTTAAAAGCGGCTTTGGGTTATGTCACTAGCACTGCTAATGCTGCAACTCCAGTATTTAAAATTGTACCTAATGATGCTTTGGTCGCCAAGGTTTATATTACAAATAAAGATATCGGCTTTGTGCGCGAAGGAATGCCCGTAGATGTGCGCGTGGATTCTTTTCCGTTTAGTGAATTTGGGGATGTCAAAGGTACATTGATTTCCGTTGGCTCTGATGCCCTACCCCCCGATCAAATCTACAATTACTACAGATTTCCAGCCAAAATTAAAATGGATCGCCAAAATCTTTTAGTTAATGGTCGTGAAATATCTCTACAGTCGGGAATGTCAGTGAGTGGAAATATCAAGTTGCGGAAACGTAGTGTCATGAGTATTTTTAGCGATCTATTCAGCACTAAAGTTGATAGTTTGCAAAATGTGAGGTAATTCAGAATGAGTCAAAAAATTGCTTTTCTCGGCTTAGGTGTTATGGGTAGTGCGATGGCGGCAAACCTTGCCCGTGCTGGTTGTGATGTTGTGGGTTGGAATCGAACCAGCGATCGCCCCAGTATCGAAATTGCTAGAGATGCAGGCGTAAAAATCGTTATAGATTTGCCAGATGCTACGAAAGAAGCCGATCTGATTTTTTCTTGTTTAGGAGATATTCCCGATGTTTCGGACGTAGTATTCGGACAAATTACATCCTATGCCCACAAGCAGCCCTTAGTCATAGACACAAGTACCATTGGCAGCGATGCCGCGCAGAATATGGGTAAATTACTGGCAGATGAGGGGATTAGATTTTTGGATGCTCCGATCTCTGGTGGTGATATTGGCGCAAGAAATGCAACTTTAACGATTATGGTAGGCGGCGATCGCCCTGATTTCGATCTAGCTAAACCCTACCTAGAAATGATTGGCAAAAATATTTTTTACTGTGGCAGTCTGGGCAGCGGTCAAGCCGTAAAGCTGTGCAATCAAGTTTTAGTATCGGGCTATATGGTGGCAATTTGTGAGGCGATATTATTGGCAAAAAAAACTGGAATCGATCCAAGTTTGGTGGTCGAAGTCTGTAGCACTGGAGCCGCCGCATCTTGGTCGTTGTCTAACTTGGGTGCAAAAGTAGCAAATAATGATTTTGACTCTGGATTTGCGATTAAACATATGCTTAAGGATTTACGGATCGTGCAATCTGTGGGAGATTCTGAGAATTTATTAGGTGTGGAATTAAGCGATCGCCTATTTAAGATAGTTAACGAACTCGAAGGCGGTAGCGATCAAGGAACCCAAGCCATGATTCGAGCTTATCTGGAAAGTTAATATATTACTCAACAGACTTTCGCCATTCTTGCACTAAGCTAACTGCTTTATCAAAGCTAGGATCGTTTACTGCTACCTGCAACTTTTAGCCACCGCTAATGATCTAACTGCTGTAGTAGGTATAGGATCATTTGCAATCGATCAAATTGGCAAAGAATTAAGTAATCTATTTTTTTATAAACCTACCCCACCTGACCCCAGACCTCTAACATATCCAAATTCAAGCCCTACACTTGAATGTTCACTAACTACACCGAGACCTAAGCAAGAAAAAGTAGTGCCAAGTG
>CAZLKI010000060.1:0-12914 GCA_964560035.1 uncultured Synechococcus sp. | reverse complement strand
TGCCAAGTAGATGTAAGTCGATCTGGTAAGTTGTCTCGTTGAATTAGGAATCCCCGTGCTCTAGCACGAGGAGTGTCAATATCTTTTATTTAATTAATTTAATTGACTTAATTATTAAGGTATATGCAAATAATCGGCAAAATCTTAGCAGCGATCGCCATTCCCGTTATAGCAATTATCTTTATTATTTTTTTGGGAACCAACAATTTATATTAGGTAAAGATAATAATTTAATTTTGGAGATAGAAAGCTTAGATCCGCTTACCAATCCTAAAAATGAAGGTATGAGCGATCGCATTTACTTTGAATCATTTATATATTCCGAACTAAATTCTGAGCTAAATTGTAAAGGTAAAAAACTAACTAATTACGATCAATTGAGTGACTTTGACTATAAAAAGTAGATCGCTTAATTGAGTTTTTAGTATCTTAATGCTGTAGTTACGGCTTTAGTATTCTGGACTAAGGAATCTACGATCGCAATCAGCGTGTAACATAGTTTCTAACACTTTTTATTTTGATACTCCCCAAAATTCATGAGATGGTCACGCCGCCGCATTATCCAAACATTACCCCTATTTTACTTAGGAGCCTGTGTTAGCCAAAATAATTCAACCAGTCAAACAAATCAAGTAGCATCGGGTAAAACCAAGCTTGTATTTTGGACGATGCAGTTAAAGCCGTCCTTTAATAACTACATGCCAGATTTGATTGCTAATTTTACTCAACAAAATCCTACAGCCTTGGTGGAATGGGTTGACGTACCCTGGGCGGATATGGAGCAGAAAATTTTAAGTGCGATCGCTTCTAATACTGCGCCTGATGTTGCCAATCTCAATCCTCAATTTGCCACAAAGTTAGCGGAAAAAAATGCCCTCGTAGATATGCAGACAGCAATTTCCGATCGCGATCGAGCGTTATATTTTCCTAATATTTGGAAAGCCAATCAATTAGAGGGTAAAACCTTTGGATTGCCGTGGTATGTCTCCACCGATGTCACTATCTATAATCGCGATTTATTTGCCAAAGCAGGGATTGCTCAACCACCAAAAACTTATACCGAACTGGCGATCGCCGCCCAGCAACTAAAATCTAAAACTGGGAAATATGCTTTCATGCTAACAATGGATGGCAGCCAAGTTTTGGAGTCGATGGTGCAGATGGGGATGGAATTATTACAGCCTGATGGTAAAGCTGGATTTAATACTGATGCTGGTAAATTAGCCTTTAACTATTGGGTAGATCTGTTCGAGCAAAAATTAATTCCGCGTGAAATCTTAACCGATGGACATCGTAAGGCGATCGAGCTATACCAAGCAGGAGAATTGGCAGTGTTAATTACAGGACCGCAGTTTTTACAGCTTGTTGCCCAAAATGCCCCAGATATTGCCAAGGTATCGGATGTGGCTGTCCAGATTTCAGGTTCCACAGGTAAAAAAAGTGCAGCCGTGATGAATGTGGTCGTTCCTAAAAGTTCTCAGGCTCAAGATTTGGCATTAAAGTTTGCCACCTTTTTAACTAATGATGTTAACCAACTTAGTTTTTCTAAAGTCGAAAACTCCTTACCCTCAACGATCGAAGCCGCTGCCGATCCCTACTTTTCGCAATTACCTAAAGATGCTGCTCCATTCACTAAAGCCCGAATTATTAGTGCTTCCCAACTTTTACAGTCAGAGGTATTAATTCCCCCTGTTAAAAATCTTGAGAATCTGCGTAAAATTATCTATGAAGAGTTACAGTTAGCTATGCTCAAACAAAAATCTAGTAGTGAGGCGATCGCTATTGCCGCCCAACGATGGGATAACCTACTCTAAGAATGATTAACTTTAATAATTAATTAACTAAGGTTCGAGTCATAGCTTGATTCATAACGGTAAAAGGGTAAACTTAAAGCTAGGATTAAAGAGGTAGAAACAGTGTTTAAGCAAATCGGACTATTTAAAATTAATAGAGGGCTTTATACCCATAAAGTTACCGATCACTATGCTGTCTTAGGGCTACCTCTAACCACAGTTGATGGAGAAAAATTTCGTAACAAATATCTGCAACTGGCAAAGCATTTACACCCCGACCTTTCTCGACCAGACTCTACCGAAACCGACTTAGCAGAAAAGTATTTAGCTAAATTAGTCAATCCTGCCTATAAAGTTTTATATAGCGATCACGATCGTAAAGAACACCTTGCGACTTTAAGACTGTTAGGACAAAGACTTAAACTAAAAGGCGAGCCGCCCGAACTCCAATGCGAGCTAGCTAGAAAGTTACTTAAATATTCCCACGAGCAGACATACGTTAAGTACTTTGAGGAAATTGCCGCCAATCAGTACGAATCTCTAGAACGAGTTTTAGACTGCATTGCCGATTTGAGTGAATTAAATTTGGTTTATGTCATGACTCAAGAGTTGAATTTTCTTGATGATTTTGTTAACTTCTCCCCGCCCATAGTTGAATTGCCAAAAGTTTCTCCCGCTCATCGCAATTTACAGTTGGCAGAAGTATTTATTAGTAAAAAACAATGGTCGGATGCCCTAAAAGAGCTAAAGGGTGGAGAAAAACTCGATCCTAATAATGCCTATCTTCACGCTCAGTTGGGATTTGTCTATATGAATCAAAATGTTAACCTCATGGCTAAAAGCAGTTTCCAAAAGGCATTAAAGCTAGATCCTCAAGAGCCGATCGCATTGAAATATCTCAAGCAAGTTACTTCTCCTACTCAACCTCCCAAAAAAGATGAAAAGAAAGGTGGCTTTTTTGGTTGGGGAAAAAAGTAAGTAGGTAAGTCAATTAATTACCACAAACCTTGGACTGGAGGTTCTGGTGTTCTGACTGGTTCTGGAGTTTGGATCCTTGGAGCAGGGCTTGCAATAATTTGCCTTTCTGTTTGGATTACAGTTGCAATCTCTCGACGCTTATAAGACCACATTGCCCCGACTACAGGAATAGTTGAAGGACAGCATTCGGGCTTATACCAAACTCTTCTACCCGATCCTATGCCTGCGCTGGCTGGACTTTGGGCAAGTGTGCAGCCTCTACGAGAATCATCAAGCATAAAAGCACCTTTATTCTCTGGTATACCTTGACTTACTATGTCTATATAACTATTACGATAAATTCCCTGAATCACATTACGATTGTATAAATTCACCATAGATCCTACTTTGAGGTCGTATTTTTCAAACATCCAAGTCGGAACGTAGTAATTACGAGATTCGCCTTTAACATCCTTGAAAGTAACGATATTAGTAGAAATTTTTTCTACCATCTGAGGTGACGTACTATCTATATATTCTCCTACAACCTGAGCTTTAACCGATTTAACTAAAGTTGTCGAAGCGATCGCTATTGAGATTACTGTAACAAGTGAACGTAAAATTAGTTTTTCCATAGCTTTATATCTCCAGAATTATGACTTAAGTGATTGATTTATCTTTATTCACAATTTCATAGTCATGTTCGTTCCAATGTATGTATTGATTGCCCGTATCATAGAACTTTACAAAACTTATTTATTTACTCCCGTTGCAATCATTACTCCCCAAAAGATCCCTAATTTCTGTTTTTGTTCTCTCGTCACATTAAACCCCGAAGTAGTAAAAAAATCATTTAATTCGCTTTGGGTATAGCAACCTTTATGGGCTGGGTCAAATATTTTCAAAAACAGATCCAATGCCTTGCAAGACCAATAATCTCGACACCAATCCAGAATAATTAACTTTCCCTTGGGCTTAAGGATACGGCGAATCTCATTTAAGACAGTTATGGGATGCTCAAAGTAATGAAAGGCACTGGCTGTAATCGCAAGATCGAAACTGTGGTTGGGAAATGGTAAAGCGATCGCACTAGCTTTGATGAATTCTAGATTAGGAAGTTTTAACCGTGCCATATCTAACATCTTTTCCGAAATATCAACGCCTACAATATTTAATTGTTTTAATTGCGAATCGGCATTAATTAGCAAGCGTTCTAGCTCTCCAGTTCCACACGCTATATCAATTACATTTTTATTTGTCGATATTACTTCAGTGCGGTGCAGATAATCGATTAGGAAGTTAAGCGTATTGCTGACGTAATTATACCAACGGCGATCGTAAATTTTAGCAAGGCGATCGTATTGAAATCCAACTTTTGATTCATTTGATGATTTATTTAATTCAAGTGACATAATTTTTAATTCCGATCTCAAAAAGGATACTTACATTGACAGTCAAGTTTCTTAGGACGAGGTTAAGGAGTGGAACCCCTTTATGGGGCGCAGTTCCACTTACCAAAAACATCTTGATTATGGAGACTATGACTATATCTCTTCCGATCGCGTGAATTAAGCCAAAAATCCCATTGCAGATTTGACCGATCGCAGAGTTTCAAAGGCAATTTCGGCAGCTTTTTCTTTACCTGTGGCTAAAACTCGATCTAAGTAACCCGTTTCGTTGACCACTTCGGCATATTTAGTTTGAATTGGAGTGAGGCTGGAAATAATAGTTTCAATTAGGATGGGTTTAAAGTCTCCCCAACCGCGCATATTAGCGACTTCTGCTATAACTTCGGCTTTAGTTTTATGTGCCAGAACCATGTACAGGGATAGTAAATTATGACATTCGGGGCGATCGGGATTGTCAAATTCTAGTCCCCGTTCGGGATCGGTTTTACATTTTTTGATTTTTTTGGCGATCGTATCGGCATCATCTAATAAATGAATTCTACTCAGTTCAGAAGGGTCGGATTTAGACATTTTGCTATTGCCATCGGTCAGGCTCATCACTCTTGCACCTTCTTGACGAATTAATGGCTGAGGTATTTTAAAAAGAGGGAGCTTCACACCAGGGTGAGTTTTATTACCAAATTGATCGTTAATCCTTACGGCAATATCACGGGTGAGTTCTAAATGTTGCTTTTGATCTTCGCCGACGGGCACAAAATCTGCTTGATACAACAAAATATCGGCTGCCATCAATACGGGATAATCCAAAAGTCCGACGTTCACATTTTCGCCTTGTTTGAGTGCCTTTTCTTTAAATTGAATCATCCGCTCCAGCCAATTTAAGGGGGTAATGCAGTTAAACAGCCAAGCTAGTTCGGCATGGGCAGAAATATGGGATTGCACAAATACGGTAGATAGGGCTGGATCGATGCCACTGGCAATGTATAAAGCGGCGGTGCGACGGGTATTTTCGGCAAGCTCGTGTTGATAGTTGCCCCCCGTGATGGCATGGAGATCGACTACACAAAAAAAGTTTTCATATTCGGCTTGACTTTCGACCCAGTTGCGAATGGCTCCTAAATAATTGCCAATGTGTAAATTACCTGTGGGCTGAACGCCTGATAGTACTCTTTTTTTCTGTATCATATTTTCTGGATCGTGTAGAGCTATCTAAGCTATTCAATAAAACTAAAATATACCATCATGAAACTTTCTGAGTTGGCAACTTTTATTCCTGACGCAAATTTTGAGAGCAATTCCGATCTAGAGATTACCGATCCAGAGATTACCGATCCAGAGATTAAAGGTGTAGCTCCTTTAGATTTAGCCCAGTCTGGAGATATTACTTTTCTCAGCTCTGATAAATATCTAACGCAATTATCGACAACTCAAGCTAGTGCGGTAATCATTGACTTAAAAACGACCTGCGATCTTCCTTGTTTGAGGACTAAAAGTCCGAGATTGGCATTTGCGAAGATTTTGAATTTATTCTATCAGCCCGTTAAGTTACCTGTAGGTATTCATCCGACCGTAATTTTAGGTGAAGGTGTGGTGATTGGGACAAACGTGGCGATCTCGCCCTATGTAGTAATTGGGGATGGGGTAATTATTGGCAATGATGTCAGTATTTTTGCTGGTACTGTAATTTACCCTCAAGTCAAGATTGGCGATCGCTCGATAATCCATAGCAATTGCACGATTCGCGAATATACAGAAATTGGCGCGGATTGCCTAATTGGTGCTAATAATGTGATTGGTGGGGATGGATTTGGGTTTGAGTTGGATGCTGGGAGTTGGTATAAAATTCCCCAAACTGGCTATGTCAAGCTGGGCGATCGGGTTGAAGTTGGCAATCTTACGGCAATCGATCGCCCAGCAATGGGCTGTACTCATATTGGCGTAGGTACGAAAATTGATAATTTAGTTCAGGTTGGGCATGGCGTAAAAATGGGGGTTAACTGCATGATCGTGGCACAGGTGGGGTTAGCAGGCGCAGTGGTTTTAGGAGATTATGTGACTTTAGCTGGACAGGTAGGAGTTGGAGATCGAGCCGTAATTGGTAGTGGGGCGATCGTGGGGGCAAAGTCTGGGGTAATCAGCAAAGTTGAGGCAGGGGCGAAAGTGATCGGCTATCCTCCAGCCTCTGAGCGCGAGTGGAAGCGTATGGTTATAGCCCAATCTCAACTGCCAGATTTAATTAAAACTATCAAAAAATTAGAAAAGCGGATTACCGAGTTGGAGTCTAGGATCGAGCCTAGCTAAAGATCTTTACTAAAAAGGGCACTAGAAGGGAGCTTTTAATTTTTCTCTGATTTGATCCGTCCACTTCACATCCTCGCGAATTATTTTTGCAGGAACGCCACCAATCAGCAATCGTGGCGGACAGCATCAAGAACTGACTGCATATTGCCCCTACAGACAAAGGCATTGGTATTAGCTTTTTAATTTAGTTGATATTGAGAAAACCAACATTGCGGCAACTATCGATACTCAATCATGCGGCTGAGAAATTCGGTCATGATTAGGCTCATGATTAATTAGCGCAACTATCGATTTTTGTCATCAGTTTGTGGATGCGATCGCCAAATTCGGCATCATTTTGACTACGATCTTGTCCCCATCCCGCCAACCAAATCGGTGCAGGTAAATGTCCTTCGATCGCCGTAGAAAAGTTGATATTAGCAGTATCAATCCAAGATCCATTAAATGTCCATTGCAAACGACGGCTAAACCTTTGTAAATTAGTTTCTGGGAACTCAGCCTCTGGAATTTTAGTTTCTAGAATTAATTCACCAAAAATATGACTGATTTCATCGTCACTATCAACGGTAGCAGCACGTTCAGGTACGGGCATGAGCGCTTTTAGCTGAGCTGAGACCACAATTGGCTGTTGCCCTAATACTGATTCTTGAGCCTGTTTGATTTCCCGAATTACAATGGGAGCAAGGATACGGTAAGTGGTGTTGGGATTAACTAAAACTTGTTTGACGATTTGGACTAGATCGCACCATGCTTCGAGATAAAACTGCTCTCCCATTTGATATAGCTGATCGCAGATAATTTGCAGTTGGTGGCGGCTAGTTGGGCGATCGGTCTGCTTAAAAAGATCGAGCATACTGCGTAATTTGACAGGCACATCCGATCGAAACACCATGATCATCGCTCTGAGTTCTTCGGATGGTTTATCAGAAGCGGAAGGAGCGGGAATTAAGGCAGATATCCGACTTTTAAGTTGAGCAAATAGGGGTTCGGAGTTTGCTATAGCCTCTTGGGTAATCTGCTCATCTAATTCAGATGGGTTTTGCAACTGTTGGATCAGTTCTTTTAAGGTATCAACTGCACTTAGCAGCATACTCTGCAAATCTTGATCGACTTTACTATTGGGATATTCCTTGAGTACTTTGAATGAGTCTTCGAGGTTATGGGATACGTGTTGGATTCCCGTAATTCCCAGCATGGCAGCTCCACCTTTGATCGAGTGCGCGGCTCTAAATACCTCATTCATCAACTCTGGATCGGCTAGGGTTTCTTGTAAGTTGACTAGACTTGATTCTAGGGTGTTGAGATGGTCGGATGCTTCTTCGATAAAGTAACCTAATATTTGTTTTTGCTTCTCTGGATCCATGATTTTATGCCTTTTTTATAGCCTTTTTTAGATTTACTTGTTTAGATTTATTTGCTCTAGATTTGACTTTCTTTGTAGATTCGGCTCTGCACTGTAAACCCAAACTTACCGTTACTGTATTTGTGCCAAAGCTTATCGATATTATTTAAGGATGTGCAGGGGATTTGCTCGATATCTGATGCGGTTAGGGGGGTGCCTTGATGTTTTTGCAACGCCGTGCATAGTAGATTCCAAGTTTCTTGATTGGCTTCCTGCCATTGGGCATTCGCTAACAGATTTTCTAGTTTTTGATAATTAATCGGGATATGACTAATTTGGGAGCTTGGGCTGCCAGTCTGGCTATTACTCTGGCTACTAGGCTGAGGAAAACGCTTAAATTTTAGAGTTATAGCTCCGGCTGGGTCAGAGCCATTAATTAAAATTACGTTACTTTGGTCGGAAACCTTAATGGCGATCGTAATTTCATCAAGTTCTAAGCCTCCCGTCCCATTTTGACCAATTTGATTAACTAAATTAGCTAACTGGTCTAGGCTGGACTTAAGGGTTGAACTATCTAAGTCTTGGAATTGGTTGGCAGAGGTTTCAATTAAGATTTTGGACATAGTAAATTAGGATTTAATGGATTCCTGCATAGACTCCTGCTCTGCACTGAGTAAAGCCTGATCTTTGGATACGATCGGGCTAAGTATCGATTCAGACTCAATTATATTGGGGATATTGGCTTTATTTGCAGCAATTTTATCAGCGATCGCCTGCTTAGTTAGAGCGGTACTATAAGCTGTGGTAATTGTTTGTCGATCGACTATACCCAAAACTCTACTAATAATATTGCGATCGACTACAGGTAATTGGCGCAGATCTCTGGTTTCCATCCGTCGCAGGGCATCAGCCAAGGATTCATCGGCATGGGTATAGAGTAAATCTCGACTGCAAACGTCACTGACGGTAAGGGAATTAAAGCTTTTAGTCAGGTTTCTTTCAATATCTTGGGTGGTAATTATGCCGATTAACTGATGGGCTGAGTCCATAACCAAAGCACTGTGAAAGTATCCACTCGTCAAAACCTGTGCGGCTTGGAGTACGGGCATAGATGCTCTAAAGGACATGGGATGGGAGTTCATGACTTCAGCAATTTTAATTTTTTGCAAGATATCGGTTTCTGAGGTCATGCGCTTGCTTTGTTGGGGCTGGATTTGCTCTACGATAAAAACGCACAATCCTACGGCTGCCATGAGTGGTAACACAATCCGATAGTCACGAGTCATTTCAAATAAAAGTAAAACGGCTGTAAGTGGAGCTCGCACTGTACCTGCCAAAACTGCTGCCATTCCTACTAGGGCATAGGCTGGAGGCGCGGCGATCGGCATAGTTAGGGGCATAATTAAGGCGATCGCCTGTCCGTAGGCACTACCTAAAATGGCTCCTAAAAAAATCGCTGGAGCAAAGGTACCTCCGACAAAACCACTACCAAGACTGATCGCTGTGAGTAATAATTTGGCTGTGAGTAATACTATTCTGAACCCCAGCGAAAAAGGTGAATCTTGCAAAACTGACTCTACGGTTTCATAGCCTATACCCATGACTTCAGGTAGGTTTATGGCAGTTAGACCGATGCACAGTCCGCCGATCGCAATCTTCAAAGGCATGGGAATTTTTCCAACTACAGCCAATTTGGGTATTTTGCCTGCAAATAAATCTTGAAATATTTTTAAAGTCTTGGTAAAAGCGATCGCCACAAAACTCGCCATAATGCCCAAGCCCAGATATAGAGGTAGTTCCCAAAAGCCGCGCACATCATACACAGGTAGGTTAAAAGCTGGTTCTCCACCCAAACCTATTTGTGCCACTAATCCCGAAACCACTGCCGCAATCACGATCACACTGACTGTATTACTCAGGTTTGACCGCTCGGTACCTATAGATCCACCTAGTACTACTTCTAGGGCAAAAAACACGCCAGCGATCGGAGCATTAAAACCTGCCGATAATCCTGCCGCAGCCCCCGCACTGACTAACAGCCGAATCCTTTCGCTGGAAAATTTAAGAATTTGCCCTAACAACGAGCCAATATTGCTACCAAGCTCGACACTCGGACCTTCTGGTCCTAATGAAGCTCCAGCCCCCAGAGACATAGCGGCGGCGATTGTTTTGAGCGGAATCTTGGCATAGGGTAATCTGCCTCCTTCTTTAGCAACTGCGTTAGATAATCTACTAAAACCTGCTTCTGATGGTTGGATATAAATCCGCAAAAAACTGACAATAATACCGCCTAGAATGGGGATAATGGCGATCGCCCACGGATTTATAGAATTAAGCTTTAGAGCCAGATCGTGCCAATACAGATTTTGGGCAAAGATGATTAAAAATCGAAATAAGCAAACTCCAATCCCAGTGGCGATCCCTACAACAATTGCCACCACTAACATTACCACTGCGGCGGGTGGTTGAAAGCGATTGAGCCAGTGCACCAATGTCGATGAAATTCGCATATTAGATTTCAGTGTCTATATTTCAGAATCTACGTCATCATCTTCAAAGGTATCCACAGCCTCAGTATCCCTAACATCTGGACGTTCCATGTCCTCATCAAATTCGGTATTGTTGGCATTGCCAATGCTACTTCTGACTGCCAGTAGATCGATTTGTTGGCGATAATAGTCAACGCTTTTAACTTGTACTTCTACGCGATCGCCCAGACTATACTGCCTGCCACTGCGCCGACCCACCAAGACCGTTGCACTTCGTCCTTTAGCTCTAGTCGTAGTTTGGGGAAATTCGTACCAGTCATCTTTGAGCGAACTGACATGAACTAAACCTTCGACCAACAGCGATTCAATTTCGACAAAGAAACCATAGGATTGCACACCCGTGATAATCCCAAAGAAGTTTTCTCCCGTTCTTGCCTGCATATATTCGGCTTTACGCAAACTTTCTAAGTCTGACTGCGCCTTAAAAAATAGAGTTTCTAATTGGTTTAGTTTTGGTAGTACCAGTTCGATTTCGGATCTAAGCTGGCGTTCGCGATCGGGTGGTAATACGCTCCAATTAACCTGTCCATGACAACTAGAGCTATGTAAATCTACGCCTTCTTTGATTCTGCTGCTGCGGCGATCGCGACCTTCAGAAAATAAGAGATGTAGTAATCGCTGTACGAGTAAATCCCCATAACGATGCTGAGGTGCAACTGCATGAATGTAGGGCTGTTCGGCTAAAGACAAACCAAAATGCGAACTGGGGCTAACGGTATATTCTTCAATTCGCATCAAAGATAACAACAAATATTTAACAATCTCTTGGCTAGTTGGTTCGGATAACTCAGCGATCGCGGCTAATAATTGCTTATAGTCTTGGGGCTTTAACTGATCGACACTGAGGCTGGGAACTACTACCCCCATACATTCCAAGAGTTTGAGCCAATCTGCGACTTTGGCAGGATCGGGTGCGGGATGGGAGCAGAATATTCCAGGTAAAGACAAAGCCGCTAAATGGGAAGCGATCGCCTGATTTACTAAAATCATGATCTCTGCCACCATGCCATATACGGGGATTGCGGCAGGAATCACCGATAATCCGCGATTTGCTTCATCAGGTTCTTGAGTCTGAGCATTTAATAAAGTAATCCTAAAGGCATCAACTCGCAGTGCTTGCAAACATTGGCTGACATCCACGATATTTTTAACTAGAGTCTTAACTTCATCGCTAAAGTCGTGGGAATCGAGATTTAAGATTGCTTGAGCTTCTTGATAGCTGATGGTTGTATTAACGCAAATTATCGATGGCTGGATTGTAAACGATTCTAAATTGCCTTCTGGATCTAACTTCATACTTACCGATATTGCCAGTCGCTCGGGTTGCTGCAAAATCTCAATCTCTGGCAACATGGAAATTAGATTGTCGCCCAAATAGACCGAGCGTAAGCGTTGACGCGCAGCATCATCAATCTCAGAGCCGATCGCCACATAGCTAGAAATATCGGGAATATGTACGCTTAGATTCCAGCCTGTTTTATTTTCTATTTTATTATCAGTAGTGGTTTCGGTCGAGGTTGTCGAGGTTTCAGAGGCGATCGAAATGGCTGCCGCTCCTCCAATCTCAATTGCCACAGTCGAACGCAGGTCTAGGCGATTTTCCGCGAGGTCTTCGGTAGAGAGATTTTTTGCTTCTGCGATTACCTTTTCACTAAATTTGCGGGGTAGATTATACTTGCAGCAAACTAAGTCAACATCAGCCGTGGATTCCGCATCACTTCCCAAAATCTGCGCCACTCGTCCTAGGGGTAAATGATTGCCAAGGGGATAACGTACCATTTCTAGGTGAATTAATTTATCGATCGCCATAGCTAAATCAGGCACATTTGGATCGGGAGTGAGGTCGATTTCAAACAGCAAGCGATCGTCTAAGGGAATAGCTCTATATCCAGAGTCGGTGGTTTTAACCTTAGCCAAAAGCGTGGGATTCGATCGCTGGGTAATCAGCCGTACCTCCCCTTCAGGACTGCGCCGCCGTATGCCTTCTTTGGTGATTTTAACTAATACGCGATCGCCATTCCAAGCATTACTCAAACGACTTTCACGGATATAAATATCTTCTACCCCTTCGCCCTCTTGGATGGCAAAACAAAATCCTTTACTCGAACAGCGCAGCTTACCTTCAACCAAGCCATCTTCTTCAACTCGGCGATACCGCCCTTTATCTTTTTCGAGAATACCTACTTTTTCTAGGGCATCCAATGCGACTTGGAGTTTGCGAATACTTGATTCATCTTCACTAATACCAAGCTTTTTTTCTACAGCTTTGGGAGCGACAAGTTTTTGTTCGGAGAAATTTTCTAGAAGTTGGGCGATCGAGAATTCCATTGACGTGGCTTAATTAAATTAATGTGGATTAAATAGAGCTAGAAATCTTTAGTAGTCTAAAGAATAGTTCAAAGTTTTATGGCTGTGACTTAAATAAAAGTCCATGCTTAATTAACATAACTCTTTCAATTATGTAATAAAAATCAAGTTTTACTCTGACAAATGCTCATATAGCTTTGAATGCCTATAATTAAACTATTAAATAGCAACTTAAACTATTAAATAGCAACTTTTT
>CAZLKI010000059.1:0-13032 GCA_964560035.1 uncultured Synechococcus sp. | reverse complement strand
GTAAAGTTTACCTTCCCGCACAACACCATAATTGTTGATATTAGTATTACCAGAACTTCTCTTAGGCTTTACTCTGTAATTTTGGTAGAATTTCTCTAATGCTATTCATTGGGTGCTTTTATTAACTATTTGCACCTTATCCGATGAATAGCTTTTTCCTAAAACTGTCCGAACTATTGCTAATACAACAATAGAATATCTATTAATTCTTGTTTGATGGTACTGCAAACCCTCTCTGGGGCAATCACCTTACAATCTTTGCCATATCGTAGGATTTCACGAATAAACCAAAAAGTGCTTGCAATCTCTCGCACTACTCGCCTAGTTTGAGGAGAATTAGCTAACCATTCATTTTCAATATCTAGGTTGGTTTTGGGTTTGTAGGCAAAGGCAAGGCGGTTCAAGAGGTGCATTTCTATATTAATTTTGTCTAATTGCGATCGCCATGTTCCTGCAATAGAAATTGTCGAAGCATCAGTAATCCGATCTAACCTCAAGCTCCAATTATGCGCTAGTTCGGGGATGTCCAGATTTCCTAGAGATTCATCGCACCAGCAATCTAGGTATTGATAGTCTTCATGGGTTGCAATCTCTGCATAGTGAATGTGAAAGTTGAAAATACGTTCGGCAGCATCTTGATAGGATAACTGGAATGGTTGCTGACGGCGAATGTATTGTTCTATTTGTATCCGCCAAGCTTGGCTGGGTTTGATTATGAACTGCTCTAACTCATTTTTAATCGGAATTGGGAGGTTGCCATGCTCTAACAATAATTCGGCGATCGCTATTGCTTCTGTAATATTACCGAGATTGATTAAGGTCTGACGAGCGTGATTGAGAGCTTTGATTCGATCGGTTGTCCATTTTTGTTTAGGGGCTATTTGGATTTCACGCCTAGCGATCGCTTCGACCAGTTTAGAAATATTCGGGCGATCGCCCCAGGTCATGCCAAAATCCAGAGCGAGTACCTCTAGCTGAGCTTTATCTCGTTCTGAAATCGATAATGTAATAGATTTACCTTTGAGGCTCATAAAGTATCCGTATATTATATCCGCACATAGTCTTGTTATCTGCAATAATCTATGTAATTATAGAAAATATTAAGAGCTTACGGATACTATTTATGGATATATCTGAGTATAAAGTTACACTTAAACCTGTTTATTCCTGCCCTGCGTCAGAATTGCCAGAAGGCGTAAAGCTACCAGAAGGCTGGTCATCACTGGCTTGGCATCAAGTAGAAACTTTTAATGCCTTAAATAATCCTGATATAGATGTGATATTCAATACGGCAATGACTGGGGATGGCAAGAGTCTAGCCGCATACCTCAGGACATTTTCTGAATATTACTGTGCGATCGGGCTGTATCCCACGAATGAATTAGCCCGCGATCAAGAAACTCAGACCAATGATTACATCGCTAAATTTCAGCCCCAGCATAAGCCTCGTGTTGTTCGTTTAAGTGGAGCCGAACTAGAAATTTATGCGGAGAACGAAGGCTTGAGGAAAAGTGCAGCGATCGCTACTCGTACAGGTCAATCAGAAATTATCCTTACGAACCCCGATCTTTTCCATTACCTCCATCGCGGGTCTTATCGCATGCCCAAAGATAGTCCAGACAAACTCTGGGGGCGAATTGATAAAGACTTCGATCTATTTATCTTTGATGAATTTCATGTCTTTGCTGCCCCACAGATCGCAAGCGTCATTAATACGATGTTACTGATTCGTTGTACTAATCGCTCCAAAAAATTTCTTTTCCTTTCAGCAACTCCCGATGAGGATTTAATTCTGCGTTTGAGAAAAGCAGGCTTTCGCTGTAAAGAGATCGATCCAAGGGCAGAAAATAAATATCAGTTTCCCAAAACGCCAGAACAGCAGCAACAACTAGACGCACAGCAGTGGCGGCAAGTCGCAAGGGCGATTCAGTTAAACTTTGTGCCTTTAGAATCTGGAACCAAAGCTTCAGAAATATGGCTAAAGGAAAATGCCAATCTGATTTTGGCACAGTTTCAGGAACAGCCTGGTAGTAAAGGAGCGATTATTCTCAACTCGATCGCTGCGGTTAAGCGACTGACTCAATTTTTTCAAGCATTCTTACTACCCTATAGTCTGACCGTTGGCGAAAACACTGGACTGTCAGGCAAAGAAACAAGAGAGAAGTCGCTCTCAACTGACTTAGTGATTGGGACTAGCACAATTGATGTCGGGGTTGATTTCAAAATTAACTTTCTATTTTTTGAGTCCTCTGATGCTGGGAACTTCATCCAACGTTTAGGAAGGTTGGGGCGGCATGATGGTTACGAACGCAATGGCGAACAGATAAATTTTAATGAGTTTACAGCCTATGCGCTTATTCCTAATTTCTTTGTGGAACGGTTATTTGCGGGAGAATCTCCACCTTTAAAGATTAGCGAAAGTTACGATCGCCCCTTTTTCCACGACACAGTTCGCGATCGCTATCGTTCGATCAATGATTTTCATGGCTATTATGCTCGATGGGGTGCGGTGCAGTCTTTTCGGTTATTTTGGAGTTTGGGCGATCGCACGATTAAGCAGCAGTATTCAGAAAGTCAGGAAGCCTTTCGTGCTGCTTGTGAGGCTGTGTTTAATATCAATCCCAAAACTATGGCTGGCAGGGTGAGTGGCTGGGCAAAAGACTGGAAGCAACTATCTGGGAAAAAAGATGGAAACCCGATCGCGGAAGATGCCTGTAGTTTCAGAGGTTCGAGTCCTTTGCAATGCGGTTTATACGATCTGACCGAAGCGAATGAAGCAGATCGTTTTAAGACTTATGACTTGTCTGGTATTCTCGGCAATTTAGAAATTGAGCTTTGGACTGAGGCAGGATTTAGGCGATCGCTGCAAGAAACTGCTGAACGCACAGGTAAACCAATTCCAAAAGGACGGTTTGAGCATTGTCTGGCGTTTATGAAACTTGTTAGCTATCGAGAGGAGCGATCGAACTGGAAGTTTGTTTATCCTGAGAATTTAGCTGAAAAAGCTAAGACTTGGCAAGTGCAAGTCCTTACAGGGCTAGAGATTTGGCAACCTGATAACCGTTGGGCTGGAGAAATTAATAAAAAACTCCGTCTGCAAGGATTGGTTTGCTATATTCTCCAACGTCCAGTAGCTGAGATCCGAATGCGGCTGAAATTACCCATGCACTTTCAGATTTACCCAATTAGCGACCAATATAGTTTTCACGACGCTACAGCACCATATTCAATAGCCTTTGGACAGAGTGCTCTGCTACTGGATACCCTCGCATATATATTTAAGGATAAAAATAAAGGAGGCGATCCTTGGATTTTTTAAGAAATTATTATGGGAAGGTGATGACAATAGAATTTTATAAGTCATGTTTCAGTCCCTGATAGGTATTAGTTCCAAGTCCAAAGCTTGGTTTAGAAATTCACCTTCCTACAGCATCTACTATACAGTGACGAATGGCTTAATTGGCAATATTGGTGCAAGAAATTAATTTTCAGAGTACAAAAAACAAAATGGTTATGCAATATAAAATTCTTAAAACGTGGAAACCTATGTTATTGTAGTAAAAAATAAAAAAAAGAAACTTATGTTTAGTAAAAAAACTGACTTAAGCTTGCTATTTAACCTATCTCATAATCTAAGTAGGCTAACCGAAGATACGATTTGCTTACTCCCTGATGAAATAAGTCTTCTACAGACTCAACAGATTGAACAATTGGTTAAAAGAAACGCAAGCCTAGAACGGGAAGTTGCAAGTCTAAAAGATAGCTGTGTCCAGATGGCAGAACGTTTGGAGTCTGTTGAGTCAAAAATTCCCTCTTTAACATATCTAGTTGATAGAAATCTTGAATTGGAGTATATGGATTGCCCTTACTCTCTAGATGGAATCTCCCGTTGCAATTCGTAATTATAACAATATATTTAGGTCTAAGTATTCAATCAGTTCAAAGAAAGCTTCTCCTTTACTCTTCCACTTATCTCAACACTTTTCCTATGTCTCAATCTTTACCAGCAGAATATAGCGATCTTCTGTTAGAAATGAAGCAACGGATTCACTCTGCTCAGTGTGAGGCGTTTAGAACCGTAAACAAGGAACTAATAACTCTTTATCGAGATATTGGCAAACTGATCGTGATGCGCCAAAAAGAAGCTGGCTGGGGTAAAGCGATTGTCGAACAACTAGCCAAAGATTTACAGGCTGAATTCCTTGGTATTAGTGGATTTTCGGCTCGAAACATCTGGCGAATGCGAGATTTTTATTTGGCTTATGTTAGCAATGAAAAACTGACACCAGTGGTGGCAGAAATTGGTTGGACTCATAATCTTGTGATTTTAGAGAAATGCAAAGACAAGCTAGAGCAAGAGTTTTATATCAAGATGACTCGCAAGTTTGGCTGGACAAAAAATGTTTTAATCCATCAAATCGAAAATCAAACCTATGAGAAGACGCTACTCAATCAAACGAACTTCGAGCAAACTGTAGCAATAGAGATTCGTAATCAAGCTAAATTAGCGGTTAAAGATGAATATATTTTTGATTTTCTAGAACTTAGCGATCGTGAACTAGAGAAAGCGATTCTCAGTAGAGTTGAACCTTTTTTACAAGAAATGGGAGGAATATTTAGCTTTACAGGCAGTCAATATCGCTTGGAAATTGTTGGGAAAGAATACTTTATTGACTTACTGCTTTATCATCGTGGCTTAAAATGCTTAATTGCAGTTGAATTGAAAATTGGAGAATTTATCCCAGAATATATTGGCAAAATGCAGTTTTATCTGGCAGCTTTAGACGATTTAGTGCGCTTACCAGAAGAAAATCCATCAATTGGTATTGTTTTGTGTAAGTCAAAAGAGCGAACAATTGTTGAATATGCTCTGCGTGAATTGAATAAACCAATTGGGGTCGCAACTTATAAAATTACCCATAGCTTACCATCAGAGCTTCAATCTCAACTACCCAACCCTCAACAAATTGCCATTCTTTTGGATGACATTAACTAGAAGATTAGATATCTAACAACTATATTCACAAGGAGACAGACAATGGAAGAGAATTTTGATCGTGGAATAAAAATTATGCAACCTCAATCAGTAAATGATATCAAGATAGCTATTTCGCAGATTATAGAACAGATCCCCTGCCTGAAAATGCTAGTTCTATTTGGCTCAAGGGCAAGAGGAGATTATGATGAACAGAGTGATTGGGATTTTGCGGTTCTATATGACAAAAAATTGCGGAAGGATGATGAAAAACTTGATTGGGATTCATTTAAGCTTAGAATATTTCTAGAAAAGGCATTGAATCTTCCAGAAGACAAAATAGATTTAGTGGATTTAGAGACATGTTCCCCTTGGCTAAAACATGTTGTTGCGAGAGATGGTGAAGTCCTATTTCAGCAGGAAGCAGAGGTGTTTAAGCAGTTCTATCAATCTTCACTCAAATCGAATATAGAGCTAAAAGCCTACAGACAGAGTGTACGGGAGAAAGTTAAATCGGCTCTTCAGAGGTGGCGAGCGTGAGTAACCTTGACCCGAACACGATCGCTAATAAATTAGAACGAATGACAGATCGTCTCGATCGACTTACTCGTTATCGGCAATATACGCTCGAACAGTATTTAGCAGACTCAGATACGCAAATCATTGGGGAAAGGCTGTTGGAACTTGTGATTCAAGCGGCACTGGATATGAATAAATCATTATTGAAGCGAGTTGTTGGTAAGAGAATTAAGTCAAGCTCCGATTTATTTATTGAAATGGGTTTGTCTGATTTTATTTCTACAGAACTTGCAAATCAGCTTGCCAGTCTAGGTTCTTTTCGTAATGTATTAGCTCATGAATACGACGACCTTACGCCTCAGAATGTATTTGCAAAGATAATAGAAGCTCTAGATTATTTTCCAGATTACATTGAATCAATTCAAAACTATTTAGATTCACTAGAGGTAGATAATGCAGAAGAAATCTAAACAATCGGAGCAACAGCTATCAGTCTTTCCTGAAGAGATAGGTATAGAAATGAAAGAAGAAGATGACTATTTAGATGAAGATTTTGGCTTTGATGGGGGTGGCGATCGCACCATTGAACCGCCTCAACGAGAATTACTAACGCTCAAACTGCTGCGGGAAGCAATCCAAGCACAGAATCGAGACGATCCAGTTATGCGAGACTTTAGTGAATATGTGTTACCAAATTTACTTAGGGTGGCGATCGGGGTGACTGCTAAGGGTGGAAGATTTTTTGACGAACTAGATCGAGATCGAGCCGCCGAAGGCAAAACTCAAGTCCGACGAGATAATGCTGCCGATCAGTCGCTAAATACTCATCTTTTAAATGGTTTATTCCCTGCAAATTTGATCGAGCAACGCTTAGAACAATTAGATACAACTATTCAGCGCGTGGTGAGAGAAAAAGAACGGAGATTAGTGATTGCTGGATTTATCCTCCACGATTTCGAGAAGTTTCCTGATGCTCCAGATGATTGTCGTAAACTTGCATTAGAGCAACATCGTCAAATTATTAGTGAAAAGATAAAACAGTTAGGGCTTGATTATTTTGTCAATCCTGATGCCCCAGAAACTGCTCAAAATTATATAGATGATTTATTGGTTTTAGCCTATAACGCTCAACGGCGTTGGGATACTAATTGGAATTTTTCTGTGTATGGACTCAATCCTCAATTGAAAGATCGCACCTTACGCCAACTTACCGATCTCACTTGTTTAGCAGATTCCCTTGCTTCGATTATCAAACATCCCCAAGATGCTGAAAACACAAAATTTAAGGAGTTAATGCATAGCCTGAGTGATGGCAAACTTCGGCTCACGTATCATAGTATTGCTGAAAATCGAGGTGTGCTAACTAACGTAGTGAATAATGCCGTGATGGAGGCGCACACCAGTCTTAATACGGATGAATGTATATATTATGAACCTCTGCTTTATTTACCCACTGGAGTTATCTATCTAGCTCTAAAGGATGCTCCAACCGTTAGTTTTGATGGACTAAGCGATCGCGTTGTTACCAAAATTAAACAACTTTGTTTCAGTCAATTGCGGCTACGACAGACTGGGTTTGGGCGAGATGGTAAGGGGATGAAATATGCCGATTACTACACCTTGTTTTGCGACGATCGCGGATTAATACAGATTGCACTTGATGCCACACTCCGAATTCTATCTAGCAACAAAAAATCAGTCGCTCCTAGTCGTAGTGAGAAACTTAAAGATTTTCAGCAGTTAGGTGTACTTTCATCAGATTATGACTTTCAGCTTAAGGATGATATTCGGATTGACCAGCTAGCAGAGTTTGGCGATGTCATTAGTCGTAAGATTTGGGGTGATAGTTGCGATCGCTTTGAAACAGCTAGAAAAGAGCGATCGCAGGCTCGAAAAAAAGATAAGAATTTAGTAGAATTACCAGCGATTGAGTTGCTCCCTAGTGAATTAATTCACCATGTTGCTGAGTTTTTAGGATTGACAAGTTATTCTCCACAAATTCGAGAACTGCAACGAATTAATGAAAGTCTTAAAGAGAAAAAGCTAAAAGGGAATACTGGCGGCGTTCCTTACGAATGGTACTTCCTCTCAGCTAGATATCTCGATCTCAATCCTGGTCTTGAAGATATTCGAGCAACTGGTCAAACAATCATTAATTTCGTTGCAAACTTAATCGAACCGATTGTCGCTCAATTTAAGCTAGCAGATGGTTGGGACGATTTACGGCAGTGGGTTAATCAAGTTGTGATGTTGCCTCAGCAAGTTAAAGCCCAAACTTTAACCGATCGAGCTGATACTTTCCTCAAAGAGCTAACTAACTATAATGCTGCGAAAAAGGCGGGACGAGGACGACAATTGATCTGTTCGATCTCTCATTCTGCTTATACAGTAACTGAGCAAATGGAATCAGCCGTGCTCTTTACGCCACAGGTTTATACCAACAAACAACATCTGGGCGGTTCTAACGCTAAACGTAATATCTCTAGTATTGCTGGTTTAGAGATGATGCTTAGACAGATTTTGATGAATCAAACACAGGCAGTGGGTAAGCGATTTGAAGATGGGAAGTATCGCTATCTTTACTTTTACCCAACTTACTACTTCACACCAGAAACCAATAAATTTCTGCAAAAAGCTTACAGCAGCCTTGCTCAAACCCGCTTTGATACGAGTTTACGAAATCATTTTATCCCTAAAGACTTAGCGGCAAATTTCGAGCGATCGCAGTACCAAACCGTTGATGCTTTCTTGATGGATGATGATTTAGAACGCAAGAAAAAACTACCTGATGACGATCCAGCGTTTAAAAGAGATAGAACCTTTAAACTCGCCTATCCTGACGATCAACCTTTGACCTTTTACTTCATGGCATTGCCACCAGGTAGAGACCCAACGGATACGGAATCATGGGTAATGCCAGCTTGGTTAGCTCTTGCTCTGCCCATGATTCTCGATGTTAAGACCGTTGTTTCCGAATCGCCGATTCCACCTTTTAATGATGGGTCGGAATTTGAAGAAACCGTATTTCTCGATAGTGCGCCCCAAGCATTTCGAGTTTTAACTGGTCGAGACAGATTTCGGCTCGATTATATCCTCGAAGGATGGGATGACCCTGATGGCAAAAAACAACCTGCTCCCCTAACTGTGTTGACTGCTGCCTATGCAATGCATCTAGATGTTAATGCTAAACAGGGCAAGAGCGGCTATGACCCAAACTGGGGAAGATTAACAGAGCTTGCTAAAGACATAGAAACTAGTCCTCTTTATGTTTTTAGCTATCTGAATAAATGGGTCAGAAGTCAAAAGGTTGATGCTCCTAGTATCAATAAAATGAAACTTTATGCCTATCATTTTTATCCCTGCTTCGATCCTTATACCGAATTCAACAAAATCACAGAGAAATTAATTGTGGGAACAGAATCACCCTTGAATCATCCTAAAAAACTGACGGAACTCTATCGTAAATTCTACAGGGCAAATAAAAGCTATAACCCTAAAGCTAATGCTGTGCTGAAACCAATCGATATGGCAGCAACAACCCTACTCAAAGCAGATTTAAGTGCTTTTCAAGGAGAGTCTCTAATTGCAGTAGTAGCAGCGGAAGTATTCGCTTTGATGAATCGAGTCCACTCTTCCACGGCTGAGGGGCGTTGGCAGATTAACGATCGCGAGATCGAGCGACAGGCAGTTTTAGAGTTTGCTCAATACTTCGTAGTTGATGTTTTTGAGGGAGCATTCAAAAGCGATCGCGCTCGGTTAGCTGGTCGGCAAATCAACTTGATTCGGGACACTTGTGAGTTTCTGTATCGACTTGAACAAGATAAAGAAAATCATGAACGCAAAAAGAAAGGAGAATTGATTGAAGACCCTGAAAACGAAAAAGACTAACAAGGAAGGAATATGAGTAAAACAAAGATATTAGAACCCAACCAATCTTACACATTTAGCAAGATTTTTGAGTTGAATATAGACGTAGATAAACTAGCAGCAGATTTTGAGTATTCCCTAATCCGTAAACGTCTATCTCTAGGTCTGTATTCAGGTGAACTCGATCGCCTTCAACAATTAAAAGACCGAATTGAAGAGATTTTGCCCTACGTCAATTTGGCAAATGAGGCAACTCGCAGAGAGATTTTAATTGCTCCAGTCGTTGCAGATTTGATCCACTATACTCGTGCTCAACTTCGTATTGAGTATCCGATCAAGGCATCTGAGCAGCTTCAAGGCTTATTAGATTATTTAATAAGAACTCACAATAATTTATTGGTGATTGAAGCAAAAAAGGAAGATCTAAATAATGGATTTACCCAACTTGTCGCAGAGCTAATAGCTTTAGAACAATGGGAAGATACAACCGATCAGCCCATTTTGATCGGCGCAGTCACAACAGGGAGTATTTGGCAATTTGCCACCCTAGATCGAAAGTCAAGAGTAATTACTCAAGGTGTGGAGAGTTATCGAATTCCAGATGACCTCGATCATTTGATGAGAATTCTCATACAATCCCTGCTGGAATAAGGTTTAACCTATATTTATACCATTCCCACCTAGCCTCAAGATTCCACCCAACTAATTTTTAAGGAGCATCTATTATGTCATTTCTAAAAACCCTGAACGCTAAATCTTTCCACGCTGAAATCCCTTATAAGCCAATGGGGAAATATGTCCACTTTCTCACCATTCGGATCACAGAATCTTATCCATTATTTCAAACCGATCAGGAGTTGAATAAAGCCCGAGTTAGAGCGGGTATTGCTGACCCCACAACGATCAGTCGTTTGGCAATGTTTAAGCGCAAACAGTCCACCCCAGAGCGTTTAGTCGGTCGGGAATTACTTCGTAACTATAGCTTAATGACGGCAGAAGAGTGCGAGTACAACGAAAAGTTTGCGATGAATAACCCAGATTGTATTGTTTATGGTTTTGCGATCGGCGACTCTGGATCGGAGAAGTCTAAAGTTGTTGTAGATACCGCATTTTCTATCACTTCGTTTGATGAATCGCACGAAACTTTTACACTCAATGCTCCTTATGAAAGTGGAACTATGAGTAAGCAAGGTACAGTGGCGAGTCGGATCAACCAACAGGATCACATCAAGCCCCAAATCTTTTTCCCTAGTATCGTGACACTGAAAGACCCAACAGAAGCAACCTTCCTTTATGTCATAAATAATATTATGAGAACCCGTCACTATGGTGCCCAAACTACTCGTACGGGTCGGGTAAGGAATGAATTAATTGGGGTCGTATTTGCTGATGGTGAGATCGCTAGTAATTTACGTTGGACTCAGGCAATTTATGACTCAATGAAAGTCGAAGGAACCCTGAAAGCTCCAGATCCATTGGATGAAGATGATGTGCTTAAAGCTGGTAAGGCTGCAATTAAGAGGCTTATGAATGAAGAGTTTATCGTGCATACGGACTTGATTGGTGATGATTGTCAACCTCTGCTTGATGAAGTGAAAAAGCTCACAGGCAGCGAGGAAGGCATTACAGCTATCCTTAATCAAGCTGATAAAGAAGCGAAGGCTTACTTCAAAAAATATGTAGAAAAGCCCAAGAAAGCTCCAGCCACCGCGAAGGAGTAAATCATGACCACGATCTATCGTTGCACTTTAGAGCTTCATGACAGCCTATATTTTGCCACACGGGAAATTGGGCGACTTTACGAAACCGAACCTGTGCTGCATAATTACGCCCTCTCTTATGTGTTGGGGTTAGTGGATAATCCTAAATACAATACAGAGGTAGAGGAGGAACATTCTTATCGCTACTTTTGTCCAGAGCAAGTGCCTAAATATGAGGAACATTTGACTCCGCTTAATCAGCAGGGTATCTATGTGACTCCAGCACGGGCAGTTAGGCATACTTCTGTTCTCAATACTTGGAAGTATGCAGACAATAAATATCATGTGGAAATGAAGCAGACTGAGAAAAATATTCCCAGTTTCGGCAGAACTAAAGAGATTGCCGCAGAAAGCCAGTTTGAGTTTTTTGTGGTTGCTGAAAAGCCTTTAGCTTTACCCAGATGGGTGCGGATTGGTAAATGGGCAAGTAAAGCCGAGATTGCTTTTAAGGAACTCCCTCAGCCAAAGCTCCATCAGTCGGGAGAGTTTACCTTTCCCTATCTGCTCAATCCTTTAGATGTGATGTTTTCTAATCAAGTTTTGAGTTATGACACAGTGAATATGCCACCTGTGAGCTTAATTCGCAATGTGAGGATGATTGGAGAGTTTTACACCTTTGATGGGTTACAGGACTTGAAGATTCCAGTACGAATGCAATATCGGTTTAAATAATAGGAATAAACCCAATGAATAAAATTTTGAACCCAGATGAGACTTATACTTTTAGTAAATTTTTCGATCTAAAGTTTTCTGGAAAGAACTTGGCTTTGGAGTTTGGTTATAGCTTTGAGCGTAAACGATTGAAATTATTGCAATATTCAGGTGAACTAGATCGGATCGAGCAGACCCGCGATCGCATTAATGAAATCTTGCCCTATGTGAGTTTATCCAATGAGGCAGCGCGGCGAGAGTGGCTGGTTTCTCCTGTACTGTGCGATCTAATTCACTACACCAAAGTAGAGGTACAGATTGAATATCCGATTAAGATTAGCAATCAACTCCAAGGGATTATCGATTATTTTTTGGAGTCTAAGCAAAATATGTTGATTGTAGAAGCCAAAAAAGAAGACCTTGAACTAGGAATGGCTCAACTAATTGCCGAACTCATTGCTTTAGATAAATGGCAAGTAGAGAGTAAACAACCCATACTGCTAGGAGGAGTCACAACTGGCAAAATCTGGGAATTTGCTCGTCTAAATCGCGAGTCAAAACATATCGAGCAAGGTTTAGAAGATTATCGCGTGCCCGACGATCTCGATCCACTCATGCGGATTTTAGTCCAAGCTGTAAGTGGATAAACCCAATCTAGAGATTCCCAAATCCTTTTTTCTTGCTTTTGGGTTTAAGCGATCGCTTGCTTAATAACTCCGCAGCAAAACCGCCTCGATCTTGGATAGCTAATCTCATAGTTCTATTTTGTTGATATGCTTCAATTTCTGGAGCTAGGGGATGGTTTGGATCGATTTTTAGGTGGGTAATTGATATTATATGTTTTTGCTTATCGCCTACTTCTCCCTTTAGTGCACACATAATTCCGCCTTCATCGCCAGAATAACCGACCCATTCAATCATATATGTAGCTTTGGGATCGACCTTCTCACCTCTGTCCTCAGACCTCTTGATAAAGTTTTTACTTAAATATGCTTGGATTGGGAGATTGGCAGAGATTTTTTCTGTTAATGCTCTTCCTACTTCAAAGTTATCAATTTGCATAATTATTCTCTCTATTAATCATTTGGAATTATTATTTTATGCCTTATAGTTTAGTTCTTAATTTGGTTCCAAAGTCAGATATTCCCAAGAGTCATCTGAATGGTAGAAATCTTCATGCTTTATTTTTGGATTTGGTGAGTTCGGTAGATCGGGAGTTGGGCGATCGCTTGCATCAACAGCAGGGGAAAAAAGCATTTA
>CAZLKI010000058.1:2683-13274 GCA_964560035.1 uncultured Synechococcus sp. | reverse complement strand
CTTGGTTCTCAACTCAATAGTATTTTCTGGAGTCTCTAATGAGGCTCTTTTTTTTGCTCTCTTTTAGGAATCAGTATTTATTTAAACCCACATTCCGCTCATGAATGAAGAGTAGAATAATCAAAAAGTTGAGGATTTTGAGATTAAAACAGAGATAAAAATAGAAAATCTAGACCATCTGGGGATCGTAGCAGGAATAATTGATGAGATGGGCATAGTAGATCAGATCGACGAAAAGCTTGAGAAGTACTCAAGAGAGAAAGCAAGTGCGGGAGTAATCATCAAAGCCATGATTCTGAACGGGTTAGGATTTGTATCCGCACCCCTGCAATAACTATTGTAAATTAGTCAATCATTTGATGCACACGTAACCAGTCGGCTAAATCTGTAACATTGGCAAAATTCAACACAGGATCGATCGCAACTCAGCTCGGTCAAATTAACTTTACTGGTTTTACAGGAAGAGCGATCAATGCTCAAGGGTCTGCAACTCCTGTTTAGCGGTTCAAAACCTTTCCGACACCCTTCTTAAAGATACTTCACGACTTGGAGTAGATTATTTTGGGGGTTTGGAATTTTTTTAAATAGCTAAACCGAGCTTAAGACCCAAGGCAGCATGGAAAAACATCAGGCATAGAGTCGCACTCCCTAAATAGGCATGGGCATTACGCAGAAAAGGTTTATTTCCTGAAAATCCTGAAACCGCGATCGCCGCATTAATAAATAACAAAGTCAGCACTGCCGAACCAGTCAAAAAGTGGGGACTTTCTAAAACGGGCTTACCCTGCATGACCAAAGATAATAATCCGCCTGTATATCCTGCTGCCAAAAAAGCAGTCATGAGTGGAGCTAATTTACGATGATCGTCAAAGCTTTTGAGTGAGGTAGTGGAATCTGTAATTAACCGACCGCGCCAACCTGCCAGACCCACAAAGCTACCCATCATAAATATGACAATCGCCATAAAAAATGGATGTCCCCAATGCACAACTGGTTGAGGTACACCTAAATTTTTAAATGCTTGAGCAATGGGTTCTAAAATTTCTGTCAGATTCATAGGATTTTCGCTAGGATTTCAACCCAATTATATTCGGAAAAATTAAACGCTATTCCGAATTGGACTCAAAATCTGGGGCATAAGCCTTTAATAGATTGTTAAGTTGAGACAATACTCCATCTTGAGATTTGGGCTCGATCGCCGCTCGTTCGGGAAAGAACTCAGGACGGTTTAAATTGCAATCGATTGCATCTTTAACCTGTTGCGCGATGAGGATTTGTAAATCAGCTAAAGCCCGTTTTCTTTGATAGACGGCACCTTCTTCGGTAGTGGCATAAAGAGGTGGGAGGCGATTAAGAGCATAGGCAGCAATATCACCTAAATCTAATACAGTGTTACTGGTAGATTCAATTTCCGCCACCCTTGCCACAGATTCAGCTAGTACCAACTCTTCCATCACATTAATAAACTGCTTGCGAGGCACTGCTACAACTTCGCCAGTCAAAAGACCCCCCATCAGACGATCTAATGCTGTGTATTCGTCCACTGAAAGCTCAAAGGTGCTATCACAAATGCGTCCTACCTCTGCTTCCATCGCGGGAGTAAGGTAGCCGTCTTGTAAGGCTTGTTCGACAATTGCTTCTATACTTGACTTTTCCACAGATTTTATTTAAGGCACATCAATAGGAATAGTAGTATATTCTGGCAGAGATACTTGAAATAAACCATCCATACTTAATAAAATCACTAATCTTGCCGCATTACCTGGCTTAACCATCAAATCGCTCCAAGGTAAAGCTAGCTCGAAGCATTCATCTAGCCCAATTCTTGCTTGAGTTGCTAAGTCCTGCCATCGATAGCCTTGAGTTGCTTGTTCTAACAAAACTGACTGCGTGGATAAGTCGATCTTGAGATGGTGATGAAATAAATAATTAAGGGGGGCAATATCGGGTAATCCTGCGATCGCCACAGGGCTATTATAATGACTCTGTTCGGGATAAAACCAACACAGGTGAACGGTGGGTAAGGCTTTACGCAGTAACAAAGATGCGAAATCCAGTCTGAGATAAAAATTGAAATGGTCTAAGCCATACCATAACCTTTGCACGATAATACTACTTTGGTGCATTGTGCCTCTACTGGCACTAACTTCTATGCGCCCCGCACCTTGCCAATCCTGTAAATCTACGCGACCATCAATCACGGGATGAATAAAGCTTTCAGGACGTTGATTGGTGGGAATATCGTGGGGTTCTAGGGGATAGAGTAAACCTGTGGGAATTGGCTCGTTTAGTGCCCGATATAGTGCTTGTAAATGCTCGCGAAAAAGCTGATCGAAGATGTGATCTTGATTAGAGCTATGTCCTGCCCCCAGCCACCAAAACCAGTCCGAACCTTCGGCGGCAAAAAGGTGTTCCCACGCTTCGGGATTATTATCTTGGGTAGCTTCAGGATGATTTGCCAAAACCTGCCGGGCTTCAGCTAAAAGATCCCACGCGCGATTTTTGACAGGATCGCCAATCCAAGTGGTGAAGTTAGCATCAATCCAAGATCCGCTATGTAATTGGTGGGGTGGAATTTTATTAAGGGGCGGAAACTGTTGGATAAATTCCGAAACTGTCACCAGTTTTATAGACTCTTCTTGGGATAGCTGCGTATAAAGAGTTTCTAAAAATTCCTTACCATCATTGGGATAATATTCCCAGCAATTTTCTCCATCTAAGGCAATTGTCACCAACCAGGGGCGATCGCTATCTCTGTCGGGATCATTTTGCCATTTAGAATGAATTGCCTTGAGATGGTCGCATAAATCTTTGGTAGCTGCCTCTGGGGTCATAGAGCTATAACTAAAGCCGATTAAATCCGAAAGCCGATGATCGCGAAAAACGATCGCCAAGTCACCGTGTACGGTTTCCAAACGATAAGGCTGATAGAGAATATTCGGATCGCTGACATGCCCGTACTCGTTACGATGAAAATAATTGCCCAAACTCCAGCCCAGAACCGCTTCATCCGAGCACAACCACTGAAATCCCTGCTTGGCAACATGGGGTAAAATCGCAGGACTTACAGATTGCTCGGAAGGCCACAAGCCACGGGGGGCGGTGTCAAAATACTCGTGATAGATTTGCTTGGCTTTATCGAGGTGCAGGGTAATATCAGATTCCCACCGAAATCTAATACCAGGAAGCATCATATCGGGAACGGCAACTCTACCCGCTTTAGTATCTGCCAGTAAGGGCATGATCGGGTGGGTATAGGGACTGGTAGTAACTTCGATCTGCCCTGATTTTTGCATTTTGCGATGCTGGGGTAAAATCTGAGAAATGATTTCTTTCTGTTTGGAGTAAATACGTTGGCGATCGCTGAGCGTAAAATTTTTACCTTTATCAAACCACGCTTGAATTTGCGGATCTAGTTCTCGAAATAAAGGATCGATCCATGTCAAGTTATACCAAGCTAAAAGATCGCTATAGTCACGTTCTTGCCAATTTTCCAGACACCAGATTACGCCATACTGCTTTCGTTGTTCTAGTAATTGAGCATAGCGTGGATAGGGTTCGACCATGTGACGATGATAAGCATCAAAAAATCTCTCAATTACAAATAGTTTTTGCAATCTATCCATTCTGCTTATAGGAGTAAGCGATAATTCTAGGTATGGATCGAATGCCTTACCATCAATATAATCTTGTAATTGATCGATCAAAGATGGGACTAAATTTATAGTTTGATGTAATTTGGGGAATTTCTCTAAAATTAGAACTAAATCAAGGTAATCTTTGACACCATGCAGTCGCACCCAAGGCAAAAGATATTTCCCAGCAATGGGGCTTTTGTACAAAGGCTGGTGCTGATGCCAGACAAATGCAACATACAAAGGAAAAGACATAATTTTATGGCTGGCTTAACTTTTAAGAATTGTGACATATTCTACAGTCGAGTATGTATCTATTTAGGCTATATAGGTCTAGGTTTGAGTGGTTTTCTGGTTATAGGTTGTGGGCAAATTTCGGCAAATAGCTTATCTATTCTTCCTCTAACTTCATTAAATGTAATATCTGACGTTTCATCAAATCCAAATAACCATGTAAATAAATTAATTGCTAACAAGAAGATCAAGGATATCGAGAAAGCCCAATATCTACCTGTTACAGCTAAGGCTAAGATTGCCGATCGCACTATTAAGTTAGAAGTAACTCGCAGCCTCGCCGAGCAATCTAAAGGTTTAATGTTTAGGTCAACTTTACCAGACGATCGCGGGATGTTGTTTAATTTTAATCCACCCCAAGCAATTGGCTTCTGGATGAAAAACGTCCCCGTAGCTTTGGATATAGTGTTTATCTACAAAAACAAAGTTGTGGCGATCGCTCCAAATGCCATGCCTTGTAAAGCCGAGCCCTGCACCATTTATCCTACCCCATCGGTAGTTGCCGACCAAGTAATCGAGCTTAGAGCGGGATTAGCGAGGGAAATGAAATTAAAGTTAGGAGATCGGGTGATCATTGAAAAAATATGATCGATCCAAGCTTTGTGAAGTTAGGTTTTGCGATTATGGAGCCACTAATTAGCCATGATCTGAAGAAATTCTCACTCAGATCGCTGCTATACGATTATTACGATTATATCTAGATAAATCTGAAGTCAATGATGGTTCTCTCAAAGTCATTCATTCGTCTCATCTTGCAGGAAAGTTAGAAGCATTTTGCTCCTTTAGTTTTACCTTTTGGCTTGTAGTGGAAATACTATATCTAAAATTGTGCTCAGGAACCCGATCGCTAGATATCTAAAATTAAAATCACTTGTCCCACTTATCGGGAGTTAACAACTCTGGGGATAGTAAATTCGCAGTCGCTACAGGGGCGGACATATCACTAATAATTGATTTAACACCTTCAAGGGTAGCGGGAATAGTGCGGGGGTCCATAAACATCACTTTACTACCGCCGCTATTACCGATCGCCGTTCCCATATCTAAATAGCCCATCGCAAACAATACTTCAAATGCCTTAGCCGCATCGGGATTATTTTTAATTTTTTCGGAAATGATGGCAGCAGATTCCGCGATCGCTTGAGCTTTTAATACCTGTTGTTGGCGATCGCCCTCAGCCTTAAGAATAGTTGCCCTCTGGGATGCCTCGGCTGCTAAAATTTGGGCATCTGCTGCGCCCTTAGCTTTATTAATAGCTGACTCACGTTCTCCTTCCGAAGTTAAGATAGCTGCACGTTTTTTGCGTTCGGCAGTCATTTGTAGTTCCATAGATTCTTGTACAGCCTTAGCAGGTAAAATATCCCGCAATTCCACCCTTGTAACTTTTACACCCCAAGGATCGGTAGATTCATCTAGATCCTTTAGCAATAGTTCATTGATCTGGTTTCTAGCCGTAAAAGTTTGATCTAGTTCCAAATTTCCCAATTCCGCTCGAATTTGAGTCAAAACCAGATTTGTCATAGCTCGATTTAAATCCTCTACTCGATAGAAAGATTTTTCCATATCGACAATCCGCCAATACACCACCGCATCGGCTGTAATCGGAACGTTGTCACGGGTAATGCATTGTTGGGGCGGGACATCTAAAACCTGCTCTTTGACTGAACCTTTGTAGGCGATCGTATCCATTACAGGAATAATAAAGTTGGGACCTGGTAAAAGCTTACGATTGTATTTGCCAAAGGTAGCAACTAAAGCCTCTTCGCCTTGATTAATGATTTTAAGAGAGTTAAAAAGAGCTAGAACTCCAACGATCGCCGTACCAAAAATAAATTCCATATTTTTAAACCTAATTTTTAATCCTAGTCAATTATTAGTACTAATTAATTAATGCTGATTTAACCAATGTTCAGGCATAACGATCAAAGTTGTTCCCTGTCGCCGCAACACATAGACTTTTTCATTAACCCCGATCGCAGTTTTAGGATCGTCACACCTTGCCTTCCATGAGTTTCCCTCATACTTAACTCTACCAGTTTGTCCGGGTAAGATTTCAGCGATCGTGATCCCTTCATCAGCTTCTCTAATTTTGCCTGTACCTTTAGGAATAAAACGGCGAGAATACCAACCTAATAGCCCAGAAATCGCGATCCAAATCAATAACTGAATGGCAATATGGATATTAATAATAGATAAAATACTTGCAACTACTAACGCCGCAATCCCCAAAACTCCCGCAAATAAAAGCGTGGGAATCGGTACGAACATTTCTAGTCCGAGTAACACCATACCAATAATGAACCAAACTATATTTGGAGCAAGCATAAGAACATCTAACCTAAACTACGAAATTACTTTAGTAAGCTCTAATTAAGTGAATAATTAATAAATGCCATATCAAAAATTAATTGGAAGAGTTTTAACAAAGTTTAGTTGAAATTCAAGAGAAATCAGTAATTTATAAAATTATTAAAATTATAAATTTTAGGCTTATAAATTCTGGGCTATAGTTATAAAACTATGTATAGTCGTCACTTAGATCTATGACTCTTCCACCTGCAAATACACCATTGTATAATCACTCTTTAAATATGGTTGAAGCTTGGTTAAGGGCTAAAAACTGCATACAGGACAGTCAAAAGCTTAATAACTGGTTAGTGCAACATCGAGATTGGCAAGCTGAGATCTCTATGGATATCGAAGAAATTCGGGTACGCTACATCAATGCTCTGGCTGGGAATAAGGATGTAAATCGAGCTTTTCCCTATTCTTTAAGCCGTCAAGACATAGAGGATGCCATTTTTACTGGTCCTTAACTTTTTCGATAAATTTTGTTTAAAATAAAATTCTAAAAGTAAAAGTGCTATATTTTTGTTACTTGAGATGGTTCTCAATCGGTTCCGCAGAATATTATTAGCTATTCTTTTCTTAGGTTGGCAGTTCGATCTAACACAGCATTATTGTCAATATTGTTTTTTGATAAGTTCAAGCTAACTCCCCTTGAAAGATTTAAGTTTGCAAGCTCATCTAAAGTAATATTTAGATGATATGTCTAAAATATTTCAAAACTAATTAGGCGTTAATCAGGAGATAGAAGATTGTATAGAAAAAAATACAAAGTTGCGATTTTAGGTGCTACAGGGGCTGTAGGTTCGGAGTTAATGTCATTACTTTTAGAAAGAAACTTTCCGATCGCCGAATTAAAACTTTTGGCATCCCCTAAGTCTGTAGGTAAGACTTTAACTTTTGATGGACAAGAATTAGCAATTGAACCCGTAACTCCAGAGTCTTTTAAAGATATAGATATTGTCTTAGCTTCGGCAGGTGCTAGTGTTTCTAAAGAATGGGCAGCGATCGCGGTATCTAAAGGCGCAGTAGTGATCGATAACTCTAGTGCTTTTCGTCAAGATCCAGATGTGCCATTAGTAGTTCCAGAAGTTAACCCTCAAGCAGTGGATCGCCACCAAGGTATCATTGCTAATCCTAATTGCACGACTATTTTAATGAATTTGGCAGTTTACCCCCTGCATAAGGTCAAGCCCGTTAAGCGAATTGTGGCGGCTACTTATCAATCTGTAAGCGGAGCAGGGGCAAGGGCAATGGATGAACTAATCGAGCAAACTCAAGCAATTTTAAATCATCAAGAACCCAAGGCTGAAATACTCCCTTATCCGATTGGTTTTAATCTGTTTTTGCATAATTCACCGCTAAACGACCAAGGTTATTGTGCGGAAGAAATGAAGATGGTGAACGAAACGCGTAAAATATTCGACTGTCCAGATATCCAAATTACGGCGACCTGTGTACGGGTTCCCGTCTTGCGGGCTCACTCTGAAGCCATTAATCTAGAGTTTGACGAGCCGTTTGGTGTTGTCACTGCTAAAGAAATTCTCGCCAAAGCCGCAGGTGTGGAACTAATTGAGGATTGGTCGCGTAATTATTTTCCCATGCCGATCTCTGCCAGTGGTAAAGATGAGGTTTTGGTTGGGCGGATACGCCAGGATATTTCTAATCCCAACTGTTTAGAATTATGGTTGTGTGGCGATCAAATCCGTAAAGGTGCTGCCTTAAATGCCATTCAAATTGCCGAGCTTTTAATTTATAGAAATCTAGTCTAATTAATATATCTATTTACTACTTAAGTATGATTTTGAATCTTTTATTAAATATTGTAATTACGCCTGATATTTATGTCTAAAGTCGATTTCGGACAACTGTTAACTGCCATGATCACGCCCTTTGATTTAGAGGGACAAGTAGATTACAAAGCCGCCTCCAAACTGGCATTGCATCTGGTCGAACACGGGACAAATACATTAGTTATTTGCGGCACAACGGGCGAGTCTCCAACCTTAAGCTGGGATGAGGAGTATAAGTTATTTCAAGTAATTAAGGAAACTGTGGTTGGTAAAGCCAAAATTATTGGGGGTACAGGTTCAAACTCTACTTCTGAGGCGATCGCTGCTACTGTTAAAGCTGCCGAACTCGGGCTAGATGGTACACTTCAAGTAACACCCTATTACAACAAGCCGCCCCAATGGGGTTTGTACGATCATTTTGAGGCGATCGCTAATTCTGCCCCAAATCTACCAATGATCCTGTACAATATTCCTAGTAGAACAGGCTGTAAACTAGAGCCAACTACAATAGCCGAATTAGCAAATATTTCTAATATCATTGGCATAAAAGAGGCAACAGGCGATCTCGATCAATGTAGTCATATTCGCTCCATTTGTCCTCAAGATTTTGACATTTACTCAGGCGATGATTCGTTAACTTTACCCCTTATGGCAGTGGGGGCTAAAGGTGTAATTAGCGTAGCATCTCATCTAGTCGGCGATCGAATTCAGCAAATGATTCAAGCATTTACTTTAGGTGATGTCAAAGCGGCAACAGCAATTCACATCCAACTATTCCCACTATTTAAGGCATTGTTTTATACCACTAACCCCATTCCCATTAAAACTGCGTTGAAAATTTTAGGACTTGACACGGGAGTTCTGCGATCGCCCCTCGCTCATTCGTTGACTTATTCGGGGAATCTTCAATTTAGCAACTACGCATTAGAGCTAGAAACCAAACTCAAGTCCGTAATGTCAAATCTTAAACTCCTTTAATCTGACTCTCGAAAAGTCGTAGTTCGTGAATCTAAAAAGTTTTCTCATCCCCAGCCTAGCAATAGCGAAGGTTTCCTTTTAACTAAATAAATCACATAATTCATTTATCACATACCAAAAATTAAATATGACCAAATCTCCCGTAACCCTAAAGAAATCTGAATCTAAGCCCGTTATTAATGTATCTACTAACTCAGCTTCAAGTACACCGGCTTTAAAAATGATGGCACTGGGCGGACTCAAAGAAATCGGCAAAAATACTTGGGTATTTGAAATCAACGATGAAATCATGCTCCTAGATGCGGGCTTGTCTTTCCCTGATGACGGGATGCCGGGCGTAAATATCGTGTTGCCTGACATGACCTACCTGCGCGAAAACAAGCACAAAATCAAAGGGATGATTGTCACCCATGCTCACGAAGATCACATTGGGGCGATCGCTTTTCAGCTAAAACAGTTTGAAATTCCTGTAATCTACGGTCCCAAGTTGGCAATGGCACTACTAGAAGATAAGCTGATCGAAGCAGGTGTGTTAAACCGCACAGAATTACGCCGAGTCTCACCCCGTGATATGGTTCGAGTCGGCACCAGCTTTTTTGTAGAATTCATCCGCAATACCCACTCAATGGCAGATAGTTTTACCATTGCCATTAATAGCCCTGCGGGTTTAGTCATCCATACAGGTGATTTCAAGTTCGATCACACGCCTGTCGATGGTGAGTTTTTTGATTTTCAACGCCTAGCCGAACATGGAGAAAAAGGCGTATTGTGCTTAATTAGCGATTCCACCAATGCCGAGATTCCGGGCTATACCCCCAGCGAACGGGCAGTTTATCCAGGCTTGGAACGGGCATTTGCTGGAGCTAAGGGTAGAGTTATCGTTACGACTTTTGCTTCTTCCGTGCATCGCCTGAATATTATTTTAGATATTGCCGAAAAACAAGGACGAATTGTCGGCGTAATTGGTCGCTCGATGCTGAATGTCATTGCCCATGCCCGTAACTTAGGTTATGTCAAGTGCCGTGATGAACTGCTTCAACCTTTACAAAATCTCCGCCATTATCGTGATGACCAGATTTTAATTTTAACCACGGGTTCCCAAGGCGAGATGAGTTCTGCCCTAACCCGCATGGCAAACGGCAGTCACAGACAACTGCAAATCCAAGCAGGCGATACAGTAGTATTTTCGTCTAACCCTATTCCGGGTAATACTATTCCTGTGGTACGAGTCATTGATAAATTGATTTCTTTAGGTGCCAATGTGATTTATGGCAAGGAAAAAGGGATTCATGTTTCAGGACACGGAGCGCAAGAAGATCAAAAACTGATGCTGAGTTTAGTGCGACCTAAGTTTTTCTTTCCCACCCACGGCGAACTCAGAATGCTGATGCAACATAGTAAAATGGCGCAAGAAATGGGCATTCCCAAAGAAAATATCGTGATTGCCGAAAATGGTGATGTCGTTGAAGTTTGTACTCAGCATATTCGGATTGTCGATAAGGTGCCTTCAGGGGTGGAGCTAGTCGATGCTTCCCGCGATGGTGT
>CAZLKI010000058.1:0-2583 GCA_964560035.1 uncultured Synechococcus sp. | reverse complement strand
TAGAGCGAGATATCAGTCGGATGCTTAAAAATCAGATGCAAAGCCGTCCTATGTTAGTTTTATTGCTCCAAAAAAGTCATTCTGCTAACTCTAAGCCATCCGAACCATCTATGACGGCGATCGCTTCTTTAACTACAACCCCAGCCGCAGGTAAGAGAAGACGCACTGCTGTAGTATCCTAAAACTAAACTAAATTTAATTTAGATATTGTCTGGATATTATTAGGAATATTATTTGGACAAATCACATTAAGGCAAATCACACTAAGATAGTTGCTAGGTAAGTCAAAATATAAACAGCGCGCCGTATTTTCACACCCATGAGCTATTACTGCCTCAATCCAAATTGCCAAAGCCCGCTAAATCCAGAGGGTGCTAAGAACTGCTTGAAGTGCAAAGAGAGTTTAGCACCGCTTTTAGGTCGTTATCGTCCAAGTGATGCTCTGGCGAAGGGAGCATTTGGCAAAACTTTTGTGGCAGTTGATGAAGCCAAGCCTTCTAAGCCTATATGTGTGATTAAGCAGTTTGCACCTAAAGACCCAAGTAGTGCTTCTATTGCCCTGAGGCTGTTTCAACATGAGGCAGAGCAATTAGATCGATTGGGCAAGCATCCCCAGATTCCTGAGTTGATGGCGCATTTTGAACAGGATAAACGCCAATATATCGTTCAAGAGTTTGTAGATGGACAAAACCTTAAAGATGAGATTAAGACTCGCGGTACATTCTTTGACGAAATAGAAACCATTCAACTCCTCAAGGATTTACTCCCTGTTTTGACTTTTATTCATGGGGCTGGGGTCATTCATCGAGATATCAAACCCGATAATATTATCCGTCGTTCTGCGGATCGCGCTTTGTTTTTGATCGATTTTGGGGCAGCCAAACACGCTGTGAGCGAAAGTGCATTAGCCGCCCCTGGCACTGTAATCGGTACACCTCACTATGATGCACCCGAACAGGCTGTAGGACAGGCAACCTTTGCTAGTGATATTTATGGACTTGCGGCAACTTGCATTAACCTAATGACAGGTGAATCTCCCAACTATCGACTTTACTCCCATGCAGAGGGTGGCTGGGTATGGCAGCAATATTTGAAGGCTCCTGTGAGCGAGCAGCTGGTTGCGATTATTAATAAAATGTTGGCACGAGAACTAAAGAATCGCTTTAAGTCATCGGAAGAGGTTTTACAAGCTTTACAGTCTATCTCGTCGTCAGGTTCCACTTCGGGCTTAGTATCGGCACTAATTAATCCTATAAGTCCTGTTGTCAACCCAGTTTTACCTGTTCCCAAAACTCATCTTAAAAAGACTCGACCTCAAAAAACACTAAGTACTGCTAATTCTCTGTCGGTTTTTGAACTAAAGAATTTCAAATTTCAAGTAGCTACAGTTGCCTCCAAGCAAACAGGTCTATTTGGATTGGTTACAACTTGTGAATATTTTAAGTCCAGCAAAGAAGCTGAATTTTTTACAGGATATATTGGCTTAGGACGAACCTTTGAGATGGTATTTATTCCAGGCGGGAATTTTCAAATGGGCTCTCCTGAATCTGAAAGCGATCGCAAATCCCATGAAAGTCCCCAGCATCTAGTTAAAATTTCGCCATTCTTTATGGGTAAGTATCCCGTCACCCAAGAGCAATGGGATATGGTCGTGGCATTACCTAAGGTTGCTCGCGAGCTTAAGTCGGCACCTTCTAATTTTAAGGGCTTAAACCGACCTGTAGAGCGGGTGTCTTGGTCTGATGCCCTAGAGTTTTGTGCCCGACTATCTAAAAAGATGGGGCAAGTTTACCGCTTACCTAGCGAGGCTGAATGGGAATATGCCTGTCGCGCAGGTACTACAACCCCTTTTCACTTTGGCATGACAATTATCTCTGACTTAGCTAACTACAATAGCGAAAAGGCTTACAGCTTTGGCAATAAGGGTAAAAGTCGGAGAGAAACTACGGCTGTAAGCAACTTTCAAGTAGCAAATGCCTTCGGACTTTATGATATGCATGGCAACGTTTGGGAGTGGTGCGCCGATCCTTGGCACGAAAATTATATTGGTGCGCCTGATGATGGATCGGTTTGGGAAAATGACAATGGTGAGGATACTGCTATTTATGAAGCTGATGGCACTATATCTCAGATTAATTCCCAAGAGAACTTAGCTGATAACGGTTATAGAATTTTACGAGGTGGTTCATGGGGTAACGATCCTTGGGATTGTCGATCTGCCTACCGCTTAAGAGATTTGCCTGCCAGTGAATATAGCGATTATGGGTTTAGAATTGTTTGCTCTTAGTTTTTACAGAGTTTTTATAGAAGTTTTTTCTAAAATTTTACCTAAATTCATTTAAAGCATTAATTGCTAGACCTGTTTACTTCCAGCACTTTTATTTCAAGTCCACCATAAAAAAGGGTCGTATAGCGAATCCCCGTAATGGTTTTCATTTTTCTATATGTGATACGTTAAATCGTAATTCGCTCTAAGTCTGTTTAGATTCTAGTATTTTTGAAAATAAGATTGGAATTAAGATACGGTTACTGGGGTGCAAGGATTCGAACCTCGGAATGGCTGGACCAAAACCAGCTGCCTTA
>CAZLKI010000057.1:10524-13308 GCA_964560035.1 uncultured Synechococcus sp. | reverse complement strand
AAGCCGTAGCACGGTACTTATATGCCCCATTAATACGGGGATTAATAGCGATCGCCCGATTTAACTCGCTAATTGCCTGTTGATAGTCGCTGGTTAAAAGTCAGGGCTGTTTCATTCTAAATTTCATATTTTGTGGATCTACAGGGATTTCAGACTTCAGAAAATTCAGCGATGGTTGAAATCAACTAAAATCGTCGCCTAAACCTAGAATGAAATGACCCTGGGTGCTTTCCGTTTCGATCTGATTAGTTACAATTACTTCAAAGTTACTAAATTTCCTTCAGATCGAGCCAGATTTATAACTTCTCGAAAAGTGCACTTATCCTCAACTTGAATATTATTTTCCAAATTTACTAAGACTTGATTTAGATTTACAGTATTAAGCCATAGATTGAGTTTAGCTATTTCTAAAGATTCGACCGAGCGATCGCTTACATTATCAATTCCACAACAACCATAAATTTGATTTTGCAAAATTTTTACAGCAATACTATCATCAAATACCAAATCTAGATGCTCGTAGACCTGCTGATATTCATCTACTAAAACATTCAATGCCATTACTAAAGACACGCCTGAATCACATTCGGGCACATAAATTTTTAGATTTTCTAAAGCTGATTTACATAATATCCAATTATCTAATTCCTGATTAGTTTCTCGGTCGGTTTTCTGACTGGATATTTTTTGATCGAGGTGAGATTTAATTGCGATTTTAATAGATTCATAGCTTTGTAAGATTTTATGAGGATATTTAAGTTTTTTACGTTTAATTAGAGTTTGGTTAATTACTAAGTCTTTAGTTAATTCTTCTAAAATAATTGCGATCGCCATTCGTGAAATATCTTGATTAAAATCAAATCGACATAATTCTTTAATTTGCCGACATAATTCATCCCCAACAAATAACGATTTATCTAATATCGAATCAAATTCAAATAGACTACTTCCATATCCAAATACTGCTTGTGTAGATTTACCCTTACTAATCCAACTAAATATAGCTTTATAGTTTTCCCAAATCGGCTGATCTATATAGGGATTGATAAATTGATAGGCATTCAAAATAAGCTGCGGTAGTAGATGATGGTCTTCACTATAAGTAATAAAAATAAGGCGATTTAAAAGTTTTTGAGCTTTAGCGATCGCTGTTAGTTCAATTTCTCTTTTATCTAATTCTGTTAGATTAGAATCTTTTTCTTTTAGATTAGAATCATTAGATATTAACTGTAATCTATAGGAAAAATCTTTAATTAATTGCCCTCGAATTTTTTGATATTGACTGTAATAGCTATTAATAATCTCTTGTACTATTTCTGCGGATTCAACTAATAACTTAGATAATCGGGACTGCTCTTTAAAATTTGCTCCTAATAACGTACGGCGGCAGAGCATAAAATAAAACTGCCTTAAATATTCAGAATTATTAATAATATCTTCTAGGTTAAATTGCTCGTAAAATATCGGTATTCTAGTGGATGAATATAATCGAACACTTCGATAATCCGTAACTATAATCCATTCTGTAGTTGCATAATTTAGTTGAGGTTTAGTTCTAATATTACCGATAATTATTTCCACTAATATATGATTAATTTCGGTGCCGAAAAATCCTAAAGTCGCAGTTGGGGTGAATTCCAATTCCCATGTTTTACTATTAGAATCAAATGGTGATTTATAACCTAAAACATCCACACATAAATCATGGAGAAATTCGGCATCGGTCGCAGGATTTTGTAAATTTCCCGATTGAATATATGCCACCCATTTAGTAATTTTTTGCAGGCGATCGCTCAGATTCTTAGGAAATCCGAAGGAAAGCATTCGTTTTTCTAAGGTTTTATAATGAAATAAAGAATACGGCGATCGGAGCATCATATACTTGGAAATGTACTGATAAAGTCTAGAATTAAAATCACCACTCAAACAACCACATATATATAAGAAATATATAAGAATATGTCTGGACATTTACTATTAGTTGACGATGAACCCGGAGTAAGGGAAGCAGTTAAAGCCTATTTAGAAGACTCTGGTTTTACTGTAACTGTTGCTAGTAATGCCCGTGAAGCTTTGACATTAATCGAACATTTCACGCCTAATCTTGTAATTTCTGACGTGATGATGCCGCAAGTTAATGGATACGAGTTCTTAAAACAAATGCGTGCGGATGAAAGGTTTGCAGTATTACCCGTAATATTCTTAACCGCTCGTGGAATGACCAGCGATCGCATTTTAGGATATCAAGCAGGTTGTGACGCGTATTTATCGAAACCTTTCGATCCTGATGAATTGGTAGCAATTATCGAAAACCTGTTAAAACAAAGAGGTATTCAATCTGCCACTCCACCCGAAATTGCCGATCTAGCCGACCAAATTGCCGAAATTAAAGCTTTACTCAAACAAAAGCCCAATGAAGGACGCATTAATGTCGCCACCAAGGTTCCCACAATCAAAATTGAATTTACAGCACGGGAACAAAGCGTTTTAGAACTCGTAGTTGAAGGCTTAATGAACAAAGAAATTGCCAGCCGTTTAGGTACGACAATTCGCAATGTCGAAAAATATGTAAGTCGTCTATTTAACAAAACTGGAACTAGCAGTCGGACAGAGCTAGTGCGTTATGCTTTGCAAAATGGCTTAGTCATCTAAAATCCAAAGAATAAGCAAAAACTAAATCCTTTGAACTGATTGAAAAAACATCATGACACCCGACGAAGTAGAAGCAAGATTTCAGCGCATAGAAGCAATACTAGCTCAAACAGCACAGGAAAATGCCGAACG
>CAZLKI010000057.1:0-10424 GCA_964560035.1 uncultured Synechococcus sp. | reverse complement strand
GATTTCAGCGCATAGAAGCAATACTAGCTCAAACAGCACAGGAAAATGCCGAACGAGATCGGCGTGTAGATTTAATGATGATTGGCATTAATGCGTTAGTTGAATCATCCATAGATTACAAGCGTTGGAAAGTAGAGACTGACCAAAGGTTTAATATCTTGTTAGAAGAGGTAAGATCGCTTAATAAACGCTAACCTGACATAGAAAACTAACTTAATAACTGAAGTAGGTAATCATTAGAGCGGACAGAATTGTGATACTTTAGTCGAGCGCAAAAGTATTCTACTAGCGCTCAGTTCAACCGTTACGCCAAACCGCGAAGTCCATTGAGAGAGTCTGTCTCCGCAGAGATTAAGCAAGTAAAAATAGCTGACTTCGTTGATAAGTTCCGAGCGATTAATTGCGATGACGGCTAATGTAATGCAAAGCGATCGTTCTGCTGGTCTGGCAGTAGGAATGAATGATTATCTGAGCAAGCCAATTAAAATAGAAGACCTTTCCTTGGTGTTAAAAAATCTCGAATGTTTGGTGATAGATCTATAGATATTAATATTCTGAAAAACTACTGAAAAACTAAGATATATAGCTGGCACAAAATAGCCACTTAGTATAAGATAATAAGTCTGTAAAAATTAGTTTGGCTTAATCATGGCAGTCCCAAAGAAGAAAACATCAAAATCGAGGCGTGACATCCGCAAAGCCGCTTGGAAACGAAAAGCTGCTGTCGCTGCGGCAAAAGCTCTATCCCTTGGCAAATCCATTTTAACTGGCAATAACACTGGATTTATATATCCGCAACCTGACGCTGAAGAAGCCGAAGAGTAATTCTAATTCGTAGCGATCGCTCTATCTTTCTTCTACCAGAGGATACCCGACAAATCGGGCGGTGAATGGCAGTCAACCGAGTGATCTTAATTGGTGGCTTAATGTTTGGATCATCTATGCAGGGATGCTTAAAGGATTGCTAAGGAAAAATTAGCATATTAAAATAGCTTAAAACTGACTGCTTAAATCTCTTTTTAGGTCTTTTTTAAGGTGAGTCAAGATCGACAAAGTTAAAGGGCGCGGTGTAGTTGTTGTAGCGAATGCGCAAACGGTTGTCATACTTATTGTCTAATTTTTCTACAGCGATCGCAAATTCTGACTCTCGATCCCAATCAATTAAAAAAGCGGCATTGTAAAGCATATTCTCGGTCAATAGCTCGCCCGCTACATATTCATGACTGAGAGGTTTGAGGATTGCTAAAAAACTATCAATAATATCCTCCTGCCTTTGTTCGACTGCTGATTCTAGCTGTTTGCCGATCTCGATCGCTTCATCTATACTTAAGGTTTTGCCCAGTAAGGATTCTCGCCTTTGATTTAAGCTGTGATTTTCAGTAAGGATTAAATTCAATTCTGCGATCTGATTCCAAAATAACTTAATTCCTACTTCGCGTTTACCCTGAAGTTTGGCTAATAAAGCTTGCAAATCGGCTTGATGCCCTTCAATTAATTTTTGCTCTACTTCTGCCCAGTCATCCACAACCAAACCAAATTGCAAAGGTAAAGGCACGTTATAGTTATCAACCTGCATTACCGCTTCAATTACGCGCTCGTGAGTCAAAAGGTGCGCCCGACTAGCCAAGTATCGCTCTTGCATTGCCTCACTGTAAACAAGGGTAAATGCCGAAATCTGCTTAAACTTAACGGGTTGTTGGTTCATACCTTCGATCTTAAGATTGGTAAAATCTAGCCGATCGGCGATCGCATATAAATATAGGCTCATTTAATTTAACCGATAGGGATTAAGCAATAGGACAGTCAGGAAAGGTTTTTTTGAAATCCTCAAGTAAATCGTTAATTTCTTCTAGTGCCTGTACTACATCTATAGTTAAGTTTCCTAAATTCCCTTGAGATGCAAGTTGAGTTAATACAGTACGTCTGAGGGCGATCGCTACAATTTTTTCTTTGATGGTTTCAGGAGTCATAATTTATATCTCTCGGTATAGCTTTTAGGTGGATTATGGGCGTTAATTATTTGGATGTTGATTAACTGGCTTTTATATTTGTTTTCCTAATCTTATCTCAGCCTAACCTGCTTTGTCTCTCATATCTCGGTTAAAGTACAGCAATTATAAATTCAAAATCGGGAGCAATCAAAAAGCTGGAATAATTTGTTAAACCTAAATAATGATAACTAACTATATTTTTCTCGATACCGAAGGCAAAGAAGAACTGAGCGAAATCGCCATCCTCGACTATAACGGTAATTTGATCTATGAAGCCTTTACCGAATCCCATCCTAATAATACGCGAATTCATCTCAAGCTTAAATCCCTTGCTGTTATCCTTAACGACTTAAAAGCGATCGCCCAAAATAATACCCAGCCTGATTCTTTAAATAAAACCCAATCTAAAACGATCATCTGCCACTATGCCGACCACGATCGCCAACTAATCCGCCGCAGCTATGCCAATGCTCAAATCCCTTTTCCGCCCCTAAAATTTGGATGTACTTGGGAACTGGCAAAACAAACATTACCGAATGCCCTCAGCTACTCATTAGAATATCTAAGTAAACATCTCAACCTTAAAGTAAAAAATAAACGCTTCAATCAAGCACAGGCACACACCGCGCGCTACGATGCCGAATTTACTCACCAGCTTTTTCTCAAACTCCAATCCTCCGAAAAATCTAAAATGCAATCTCCTGTACAATTCTCTGAACGATCTAATCTGCAATCTAATATGCAATCTAATATGCAAAACCCTTTTGCCAGTAGCCGAGTCGATACTCCTTTCCAAAGTCATCCCGACTTTCGTAATGTCTATGCCGCCGAATTTGAACTTCTAAAAACTGCTCTTAGCGAAATTAAAGCTAATATCAATAATCAAAGTCGCGGGGCTATAATCGTTGGTGTAGCAGGATCGGGCAAAACCCATTTAATCATGCGCATGGCTCAGGAATTGCTTAAAACCAATCGTCTGCTTTTTATCCGTCAGCCCAATAATGCCGATGCCGTCCTATATCATATTTATTCACGAATTATCGAATCTTTTGCCGAAAAAGTTGCTGGAAGCGATTCCTACACGCAATTAGAGCTTCTGATCGCTAATAGCTTTGTCAATATTCTCAGCCGATCGCCAAAATTTCAAGCCAACCAAAGAGGTAAGGATATCCTCACTGCGCTCCAAAACGATGCTCTCAGCCTCTATCGGCTACTAGGGAAAGAAGGTGCTCAAAAAAACTTAGAGAACTGGAAACAAATCGAACGCCACATCACAGACTGGTGGAACTCTAACTATGCGGCGGCGGGATATTCATCTACTATACTTCAAGGAATTATTCGCTTTTGCCGCTATACCGATCCGCTTAAAAGAGAACTCACTCGTCGATGGTTGGCAGCCCAAGAACTAGAACCCGAAGCTTGTGTAAGTATTGGATTGACGAACTGGAAAGAAGATATGAGTCGCGAAGAATTTGCCCTAGAAGCGATCGCTGTTTTTGGAAAACTCTCAATCTTAGATCAACCTCTTATCATCGTTTTCGATCAACTTGAAGGACTCGGATTAGCCCGTAACCTCCCGATCTTGGAAAGCTTTGGTGAATCCGTAAAAGAAATCCTCACCCATGTTCCTAATAGTCTAGTAATTCTTAATCTCTTTCCCGATCGCTGGCAACAATTTCAAACCAGTTTTGATAATGCCATTATCGATCGCCTCTCCCAATATCAAATCAGACTCAACCGCCCCAGCCCTGAGAAACTCAAACAAATTTTGCAAATTAAAGCAGGAACGATCGAACTTGATACTCTCTTTTTAGCTTCAGAACTGACCGATATTCTCAGCCAAAACTCGATCCGGGCAATTCTCAACCGCGCCTCTGCCTACTTCCGTTCTAAGTATCAAAACATTCCTTTGCCCGAAGATGATTATGTTCCGTTGGAGATAAGAGTCCAACAATTAGAATCAGTTTTAAAGCAAATTGCCCAACTTGTAACTACTATTACTCCCAGTTTAAATCCCAATTTAGATATAGATCTAGACCGAGAGATACCTTTAATAAACGAACTTCCTGAAATATCAACACCGAATTCCATTCTTCCTACTGTAGATAATCAGATCGAAAGATACTTGCAATCCCAACTAGCTGAATTAGACCTAATCTACGATCGCCCTACAATTATTAGCGATAGCGATGATATTGGCAAGCTTGCGACTATTATGGAAGCCTTTGGTAAAGATATAGACCATTTACGACTAGGGCGAACTAAACTGCCAGAACATCTTTTAATTAATGGGAATGGAAAAAGTACGGCGATCGGTTTTCTCAATTCAAGTAGTACCATCTTTACGAATCGGATTAAAAGCTTCAATCAACTCACCGTCAACCATCCCCATGTCCAATTTAAGCTCATACGAGATGAACGCGAACCAGTGGTTACAGGCAAAATTGGTAAAGAAGAAATCGCCAAGCTCAATCACTCCCTCAATGGTAAATTTACAATTATGATTAAAAGCGATCGCGTCCATTTTGAACTGATTTACAAAACTATCATCGATATCCAAAACCAAGATTTAGAAATAGATTTCTCCTCTGTCCTCCAAGCTCTAACTCTAGAATTGGGTGATTATTGGCTGCTCGAACTTATAGAAACTACTACGACCTAAAGTAGCTATTAAATATGCATTAGATCTCCATTAGATTTAAGGTTAAGATGCTTTCATCCTAAATAATCTACTCCTACGGCACAAAAATCTCCAGACTTCCCACCCATCTTACCCACAAGCCTAACATTAGAAATTACCATAGTTTTTTCTAATGCTTTTGCCATGTCATAGAGGGTCAGGGCTGCGACTGTAACTGCTGTTAGAGCTTCCATTTCGACCCCAGTTTCGGCTTTGGTTTTAACGATCGCTTGAATTTGATAGCCAGGGATATTTTCATCCATTGTAATTTTCACATCCACCGCAGATATGGGAATTGAATGACAGAGGGGAATCAGGCTTGAAGTTTGTTTGGCTGCCATAATCCCTGCCAGACGAGCGGTTCCTAAGACATCTCCTTTGGGCATATTTCCATGTTGAATGGCATCAAGAGTGCTGGTTTGCATGGAAATTTCGCAGATGGCGATCGCGGTTCTAGTAGTAGGAGATTTTTCTGATATATCCACCATCCGAGCAGCACCAGTTTGGTCTATATGGCTGAGAGTCATTATTTAGTTTAGATTGCAGTTTTTCTTAGTTTATCTTGTAGAGGATCGATATTTTTTGTTCGACATTTTCAAATTGGTTAGATCGTAACTGTAGGCTTGAAATTCAGGCTAAACTCTTTATAACTGTTGCGGACAAGAATATCTCGATCTATGAGCATTAATAATTCCATATTCCGAATTTCACCGTTAGTGCGAATCACTTTGCTAAGTTTATATATCGCTTTAACGATTCCGTTACCTTTTTTAGCTCAAGTTACATCTGCATCCGTATCTCCGAGTTTTTTGATTAGCGGATCGGTAATTGGTTTAATTGCTGTATATGCGGCTTTGAGCGAACAGGTAATTTTAGATGAAGAGGGCATAAAAGTTACCTATCCTAGTTGGATTTTGGGTTGGCGGAAGGGATGGGCGATCGCATGGACAGATATAAAAGCATTAAAGCCTCGGACTACGGGTCAGGGCGGATTAGTTTATTATTTTTTAAGCAATGCGGGACAGGGATATTTACTACCGATGCGAGTATCTGGGTTTAGTCGATTAGTGGCAGAAGTCCAAGCAAAGACAGGGATTGATACCAGTGATGTTCGACCATTGGCACAACCGTGGATGTATTTAATTTTATTGGTATTTACATTTTTATTAATGTTGGTAGATCTCTGGGCGATCGCCACAGCAATTAGTTTAGGTAATTAGTCTAAGCAAAGTTTAATAATTTAGATAATCCAAATTATGATTAAAATCCTGCATCTTTCTGATATTCACCTTGGCAGTACCACGCACGGGCAAATTAATCCCCAAACTGGCTTAAATACTAGGCTTGAGGATTTTACTAAAGCTTTAACTACCTGTATAGATCGGGCAATTTCCACACCCGCCGATTTGGTATTATTTGGCGGAGATGCTTTCCCTGATGCCACACCCGCCCCCTTTGTCCAGCAAGCTTTCGCCAATCAATTTCGCCGTTTAGCCGATGCCCAGATTCCGACTGTATTACTTGTGGGCAATCACGATCAACATTCTCAAGGACAAGGTGGAGCGAGTTTGGCAATCTATCGCAGTTTAGCCGTACCAGGATTTGTCGTGGGCGATCGCCTTGAAACTCATCGTCTACTTACCGCAGCAGGAGATATCCAAATAATTACAATCCCGTGGTTAACCCGTTCGGCTTTATTAACTCGTGGGGATACGGATGGCTTATCCATGACTGAGGTTGGCAATTTGTTAATTGAAAAGCTCAAAATAGTCTTAGAAGGAGAGATTCGGCAGCTCGATCCTGAAATTCCCACAATTTTGTTAGCACACGTGATGGTAGATCGGGCAACCTATGGGGCTGAGAGGTTTTTGGCGGCGGGCAAAGGTTTTACAGTTCCGCTTAGTTTGCTCTGTCGCGAAGAGTTTGATTATGTGGCATTAGGTCACGTCCATCGGCATCAGATCTTATTCCAAAATCCTTTAGTTGTCTATCCGGGTAGTATCGAACGGGTTGATTTTGGCGAAGAAAAAGAAGATAAAGGCTATTGTTGGCTGGAGATTAGTGAATGTTCTATGGAATATACGAATAAATTTGGAGATGAATTTGTAGATGAATTTAAAAATAAACAGGAGCGCAAATTTGAAACTAAGTTTGAGTTCTGTCCCCTTAAAACCAGACCGTTTCGGACGATAAAAATAGATGTAACTGAAGTAGAAGATCCGCAGACGGCGATTTTAGATAAATTGGCTAAAGTCGATATTATCGAGGCGATCGCCCGCTTAATTTATATAGTTAAACCCGAACAGATCGCCCAAATTGACCATCAAGTTTTACATCGAGCCATGTCAGGGGCACATAATTATTCTATTATTCCCGAAGTAGTTAGCTCAATTAATCGTTCCCGCCTCCCCGAACTCGATCGTGGTGAGATTCTCGATCCGATCTCTGCCCTTAAAGCCTATCTCTCTGGGCGCAACGATTTAAAAGATTATGAGGAGGATCTAATTTTAGCAACTCGCGCACTTTTGGCAGAGACAGATGATGGAATTGGTATAGAAAATAGAAGTATTCTTTCAGAATCTAACTCAACAGATAATTCATTAAATAAATCGCAAAGGCAACTGACAATTCAACTTTAATTAATCTTATCCAAATCAATTAAAAATTATGTTTACAGGACTGATTCAAGCATTAGGTAAAATCGATCGCTATAGCAATGGCAAAATGACGATCGCTTGCCCAGAAATTCTGACAAAAGTGGCGATCGGCGATAGTGTAGCAGTAAATGGTGTGTGCTTGACGGTAGCTGAGATTGTCTCTAGGGGATTTGTTGCCGATGTTTCACCAGAGACTTTAAGCCGTTCTAATTTGGGACAGGGAAGTTTGTCTCCTGTAAATCTAGAGTTGGCTTTAGCTGTGGGCGATCGCTTGGGCGGACATTTTGTGACGGGTCATATTGATGGGGTTGGCTCCTTGTGTGAAAGTACGATAGTTGGAGGATCGTGGGAAATGAGTTTTTCGGCACCGATACAACTAGCGCGTTACATTATTTCTAAAGGCAGTATTTCGGTAAATGGGATTAGCTTGACTGTGGCTCAATGTAATAGTATTGGCACTTGGTTTAGTACGGCTGTCATTCCCCATACCTACGAGTCTACCAATCTCAAATATCTGCAAATGGGTAGCAGTGTTAATCTTGAGGCAGATATGCTAGGTAAGTATGTAGAAAAGTTTATGGGAGGGAATAATTCGCAAGATTCTCACACAGGCATTACTTCCGACTTTTTAACCGAACATGGCTGGGCTTGAGAACTATTAATAATTGCTTTCAAAGTGTGGCGATCGCCTTAATTAATTACCTTTCTATCTTTAAACAAAACGGATTTGCAAGTTTAACGATTCCATATTATGTGACCGTTAATATCAAATTCTACATAAGTATTCAAGATTGACTCACAAAAATTAACGGCTTTCTCATCTCCAATTAATTTTGCTGCTTCATAGAGTCTTATAAACATCTTCTTTCCAGTTTCTGTCTGCCCATAATTTTTTTTACGAAAGTTATGAATAGCACATAGGGTCTGCCCGTTCGATATTTCTGCTTTACCCCCAAGGTCTTTAGGTTTCACATGATCTGCATGAATTTCAAGACCATTTTCTCTACCTAATCCACACATGACACACCTATAGTTATCTCTTCTAAAAATTTCTTGTTTTTGACTTCCTGTGAAATCTTCTAAAATTCTATTCTCTGAATGCTCAGGGTCATATAAATAGACACCTTTACGAATCTTTATCAAAAATCCACTTTGTGAGAGTTTGCGAATAGAACGATCTGGATCGCGAAAAATCTTCCCAGTTCTCCTCGTATATTCGCTAGTTATCCAGTCTACTGCTTCTTCATGTTGAATCTCTCGATTTGGATTCTTGACGTAAAATTCTTTGACTAATTCTTCCTGTGTAATATCACTATTCATAGCTAGAAAATAATGCTACCTATTTCTTTGGTAATTCTATCTCTAGCTAATTCACAATAAGTAGAGTCGAGTTCCACGCCAATAGACCTTCTGTTATTAATGAAAGCTTCAATAAGTGTTGTTCCACTACCGCAAAACGGATCGAAAACCAGATCGTTTATAAAACTAAAAAGCTTAATGCATCTGTAGGGAAGTTCTCTAGGAAAAGGAGCAGGATGTCCGACTCTTTTCTTACTTTCTCCATTAAAAGTCCATAACCCATTTGTCCAATCCATAAATTCTTGCTTTGAAATATCGGAAGTCTTTGTTCCATGTGTTTTTTTCCAGCAATCTTTGAATAGTATGACTATTAACTCTACTGGGGCAATTACATAAGGAGCAGAAGCAGATAACCAAGATCCCCAAGCAGTTCGCCTAGAGATGTTACCCTCATTCCAAACAATCGTAGAGTGATATTTCCATCCTACATCTTGAGCAATTCTAGTAATATCTGCACCTACACTTCTATGTCCCCCTTTATTTTTATCTAATGGTATGTTTAGAAGCAATCTAGCTTCCGTGTTACTCCAGTAATAACAATTTGACAACCATTTTTCTGTAAATTCTAAATAATTGCTATAAACTAGCTGGTCATTATTTGAGTTATATTCAATGCCAACATTGTAAGGTGGAGAAGTAACGATGAGGTCTATAAATTCTTGCTCAAAGAGATTTCTTATCGTAGAATCCCCTTGAAATAGTGCTAGTGATTTGCGTCTCAGGTACTCTATTCTGGAAGATAGATTATCAGATGAAACACTATTTGGAGCTACGATCATTAAGATAATTCTAAGTTGCTAGACAGTACAGTAATAATAACAGATGCATTCTTAACTCCAATGAAACTCAATTAGGATACACAAAAGAATTAATTTGTAAATCTTGTCGAAAACCAACTATAAAAATACGTTCTCGGTTTTGTGGCACACCAAAATTTTTAGCGTTAATAAAGCGTTAATAATTTGTGGATTGGGAACGAAGTAATTAAGGTCATTACGCAGAATACTGAGAATTGTTGCTAAAGTTTTACCGCGATTATGATTTACTAATCCTTTAACATTTTCTAAAAAAAAGCTTTTGGTTTCTTTACTTCTAAAATTCTCGCAATCTCAAAAAACAAAGTTCCTCTTGAATCTTCAAAACCTGCCTTTCTTCCAGCGATTGAAAATGCTTGACAGGGAAATCCTCCTGTAAGAATGTCATGGTTAGGGATTTTACTTGCAGATATTTTAGTGATATCACCGTGAGGAAATTCCCCGAAATTTGCTTCATAAGTCTCTCTGGCATATCGATCTATTTCCGAAGAGAATACACATTTTCCCCCTAGATTCTGAAAAGCTAGGCGAAATCCACCAATTCCCGCAAAGAGATCGATAAAAGTAAATTTAGGATTGGAGATCTGGGCAAATGTTGCTCTAGTCCGAGAATCAAAATAATTAGCTATGGATAAAATATCTGGTAAATCAAGAATTTTTTGAGGTGACGAGTGACTAGAAAATTCTATGGTTAGCTGCTTAGAACTCATAGCTATAGATTGAATGATCTTTTTGAAAGTTTTTGAGAGCTTTAGTATAGCTTAGTTGATAATCTTACCTCTTTAGAAAATAAAAATATAACCAGAGAGATTAGAAGCAGGTTTACTAAAAAAGTATGTAGAAAAGTTTATGGGAGGGAATAATTCGCAAGATTCTCACACAGGCATTACTTCCGACTTTTTAACCGAACATGGCTGGGCTT